>WQXG01000002.1 GCA_009784975.1 Treponema sp. | reverse complement strand
TATTCTTTGTTCTTTGCTCATTGTTCTTTGTTCTTTTGTCTTTGTTCTTTGTTCTTTTTTCATTGTTATCTCCCCTTTTTTTTAGCAAATTGGGAATTTAAACGTCCCTTTAAATTCCCGATTATTTGATGATTTTTGAGGGTAGCCGCGTTATCGGTTTAGACATAAAAAAGTTATTTTGTTCATTAAAATTCAACAATTATTGAGGTAACTTGACTTTTTTTTATAAAATAATGATATAATAATATAAAATTAAACCCCGCGTTTGGCGGGCTGTTTTCTGGCTAAAAACGGGAATTTAAAGGGACAATTAAATTCCCAACTCTTCCCTTCTTCCTCTCCGCGTCCTCCGCGCCCCTGCGCCTCCGCGAGAGTCCTTGCCAATCCCCCCGTTCGTGTCCGTTAGTGTGGTTCGTGGTAAAAAATTCTTCGCTAATCCCCCCTCATCTTGTAGAAAAAACGCCGGTCACGTATAATTCCTTATGAAAAAGATATATATTGCTGCCCTGTGCGGCCTTTTGTTCTGCGCTTGCGGCGCTCCGCGGAACCTTTTTGTGCCTCCTATGGCTTTTTGCCCTCAAAGCATTGTGCTTAGCTGGGAAAAACCCGCTGATTATGAAAAGAAAAATATTGTTGATTATGAAGTTTGGAAAGACGGGAAACCGTTAAAGGATACTTCTTCTGTTAATTTTTCCAAAGAATATCAATATTTGGATGTATGGAACAAGGCATTTTATGAAGGTACAAAAGAATATGATCATTATAAAATTACTTACCTGTCCTACCGCGTAACAAATCTAACCGCCGGCACACAACATTCATTTAAGGTGCGCGCTTTGTATGCTAACGGACGTTATTCTTCTTTTTCCAAAACTTTAAAGTTCTCAGCAGCTCCTCTGTATACGCAGATAATCGAAATCAATCCCGATACTCCGGGTATAGCATCTGTTACAGAAAGAACAGGCGCGTTTTTTGTCAAAGATGCGGGAGGAGATGCTTTTGCTAAAGCCGCGATAAGGGCAAGCACTAAAGCACTGCAGACGGCGATTGATGCTGTCCCGTACGGCGGAAAAATTGTTTTAAAAGGCACGGGCGATAATGCTTCTCCTGTTTATTATGTAAGCGGTTCAGTTTATCTGCACAGCAATATGACTTTTGAAATTGAAGAAGGAGCTGTTCTTTTGGGATCTCCTGTTACAGATGACTATGATCGTAATTTTTTACTGTATCCGTATTCGCAGGATATCAGATCTCAGGCTTTGATAAACGCCATCAGCTGGGATTATGAAACAATGGAAAATATCAGGCTTTGCGGTCAGGGTATTGTTGACGGCAACGGATGGAAAATTGCCGGAACAGGCGTTCAGGACGTAGTTGATCTTGATCCTGCAAATGTCCCGATAGCGGATCCAACTAACGGAGCGGGCGCGGGTCAATGGCTTTTGCCGCGTTTGTTTGCCGGAAGCAGAAACAATGTAAGCGTTAACGGTATTCTCGCAGCCGACTCAATGGATAAGGCAAATGCCGATGCGGTTCCCAATCAGGGAGGAAATAATTCTGCGCAGAAATACAATACTCGTCCTCAGCTTACCACATTCCGCGGAGTAAAAAACATTTGCATAGACGGACTTATTTTTACCAATCCTGCTTTTCACGGAATTGTTTTTTATCATTCAACAGGAATAAGTTCGATAGGCACAAAAACCATGACATTTAACTCTAACAATGCAGACGGTATTGAATTCGGCGACTGTTCTGATATGTATATAATAAACAATTTTTATGATGCGGGTGATGACGCGATAAACTTTGCCGCAGGTCAGGGAGCTGTTGTAAGAAACACAACAGACGCAGTTGCAAGCGGCAGAGGACGGATTATAAACAATTATGTGCGTAACGGCCACGGCGCTCTTGTCGCTGCCGGCAGCCATACCGGCGGATGGATAGGAGATCTCCTGGTAGAAGACAATATTTTTAAAGGATCTGAAACCGGCGGCGCGGGAGTTATTCGCCTGAAATCCGGAGGAACGACAGGCGGCGGAGTACGGAATATCGTATTCAGGGATTCTGCCGTACATCACCAAAGATCGAGTGCCCCTGTGCTGAACATTGACAGAAACTATATTGACGGCAACGCTTCCACAGGTTTTGCTGTGGAAAGCGAAGTGCCTGTAGTGTACGAAAATATTATTATGCGCAACATTACGGTTAGCGGTGTTTCAGCAAGAGATCTGGTCGGCGGTACGGAACCAACCCTCGCGCGGCTGGGATACAAAATGATAGCAAGGGAAATCCATGTATCTGATATACGGATATTTTCAAGCGGCGAAGGCGGCAACAGGATACGTTTACAGGATGTTTCCAATTCTTCTTTTAAAAATATTTTTTATAACGGCAATGTTGATTATTACGTAACATTGATCGACTGCCGTAACATTACAGTACGCGGTATTACAGGCACATCCGGTATTCAAAAAGACATTGTTCCTGTAAACCTAAGCTGGCGCGGAACAAAAAAACCGTCTGTTTCTGTAAATGGAAACCTTGTTACCATAAAATGGAAACCGCTGAAAGGAGCTGCAGGTTATACAATTTTAGCGCAGGATGAAACTGCCGGATATTTTACAGAACGCGCTTTTTCGGACACCGCTTCCTGGAGCGGATATTTTTCTCCTGATACAAAATACTCACTCGCTGTTATTGCCCATTCCGTTTCAGATAACGGAAACACAACCACTAGCGGCAACTATCTTAAAACATCATTTGTTACAAAAAAATCTTCCGGCACGCAAAAAATACCCGTACTTCCCGAAAACCGAAATATAGGTGACGCTTCACACTCGGGCATTTCATGGATGAACTTAAGCTGGAACAATGCTTCCTGTGAAAACGGAATTCAGTATTATAAAATTACCGTAAAAGAAAATAACAATGAAACAGAATACCGCGCTTTTTATGATTCTTATTGGACATTCGATTCGCCTTTGGGGCACCAAAACCGCGGCGGCTTTGGACTATCGAATCTGAAAGACGGTGTTGAATACACGGCGGCCGTTACAGCGGTTAATTGGGCAGGTCTTGAATCCGAAACCTATGATCCGCTTGTATTTACCACCGTGCCAGCAACATTGAATGAGATCCCCCGCTGGAAAAAAGAAAGCCGCCTTACAACAGAAAGAAAAGGCGATATTCTGCATTTATACTGGGATGAATCTGATATTACCAGTTTTTCAAGGAACGACGATCACAACCGGTTTGCTGGTTTCCGTATTATCGTAAATGGCGTTCCAGTTCCGGCAGTTTCCTTATCCGGGGAAACTTTAAATCAGGTAAACGCGGTTGTAAACACAAAAGAAACTTACTTTGCACTCGATACAAGCGGTTTTAAATCAGGCGTTTACACTATTTCTGTTGAAGCGGGAAATGAATTACTTAAATTCGCTTCCGGCACCGGCGGTCTTGAAGGCTCAGCTTCTTTTCTTGGAACACAAAACACAAATGAGCCCAGAAACAATATCACCTTCGGCAAATGGACAGGCCACGGACCATCTGTCACGATAGAAATTTTTTAGACACTAGCAAATTTCAGAGAACCTGTACCAGCCAGTTTTTGGTGTCGGGGAGTTTGCCGTATTGGATGCCTTTTAGTGTGTCGCGGATTTCTGCTGTCAACTCGCCTACATTGCCGTTATTGAATACCGCTTTTTTCCCGTTGTATGTAAGTGATGTTAACGGTGTGGCTCCTGCGGCAGTTCCGCTTACGAAACATTCTTTTGCTTCTTCCATGGCTTCGTCTATCGAGATTTTGCGTTCGCTCACTTTTAAGCCCTTGTCGCGCGCTAACTCTATTATACTTGCGCGGGTTATGCCGGGAAGAATTGTGTCGCCAAGTTCCGGCGTTACAAGTTCGCCTGATTTAAGATAAAAGAAAATGTTACATGACGATCCTTCTTCTATGTATTTGCGCTCTACTGCATCCAGATACACACATTCCATGTAACCGGCTTTTAATGCTTCGGATTTTGCAAGCGCCGATATTACATAATTGGAGCATGCTTTTATCCAGCCTGTTCCATTTGGATTCGCGCGGACTTTATTTGTTACGATAGCATCGGATCTTCCTTCTTTAAAATACGCGCTTACGGGTGTATTTATTATCATTACATAGGGTTCGCTTGAAAGATTTACTCCTATGCCGCCCTCCCCCATTGTAAAAGGTCTTATGTAAACAGAATCTGCGCTCATATAGGAATCTTTTTCCCAGTCTGAATTATAACGGGTATAAAAACCAAGCTGCGCGTTTCTTTTTACGGTTTGCACACAGGCTTCGATAAAAGTTTCCTGCGGAAAAACGGGCATACAAAGCCCTTCCATTGAACGCGCAAAACGGGCTGCATTTTGATCGGGACGGAAAATTGCCAGCCCTCCGTTTTTCTGCGGAAGCGCTTTTAACCCTTCAAAACAGGCAAGGCCGTACTGACTTGTGTAATTGACAAGCGGCATATCATCGTAACAATTACGGGAATTTTCCAGTTTAGCGCGATCTTCCACGCCCAAAGCCGCTTCTTCTTCCGGTGTTTTGTGTGGTTTTTCCAAATATCCGCCTTTCCATTTTCCTTCACTAAACTGCGAACGGTAGGTGATGGGGTATGTGTTTAATGCAAATGCCATATATTGCTCCTTAAGGATACTATACAATTTTTATCATTTATTATGCAAGTCGGGGTAAAATTCTTCTGTGGGGATTAGCGGTTGGATCTTTTTAAAATATTTTTGCGTAGTTTTTCTGCTATGGAAAAAAGTGTGTAGAGAAACGGGTTGTAGGGATAGTCTCGGCTTCCTGCGCGGCGGATTATTTTTCCGCCAAAGCCGGTTTTAAAACGGTAAAGACCTGCCATTGGGTGATTGGGATCTTCGTTGGGAGGTATGCCGAAAAGATCGTAATTAAGGCAGAGCGCTTCTTTTGCATCCAGCATGGCTCTCCATTGAAGAGCATACGGCGCCATCAGGTTGCGCTTTTCATTGGAGGACGCGCCGTAAAGATATACCGCGTCCTTTCCCCTGAATAATACTACAATTGCAGCCAATGTATCGTTTTCATGAGATGCCGTGTACAGGCGCAGCGTTTCCTTTTCCTGCTTTTCGCATATTTCAAAAAGAGTTTTATAATAATTAAAATTATGGACAGAAATCCCGTCTCTAAGAGCTGTTTCTTTTAAAAGATTATAAAATGTCTCCAGATCTCCTGTTACATTTACCTGCACTCCTTTTTTTGCGGCAAGTGAAATATTATACCGCCATTTCGGTTTCATTCGCGCTAAAATTTCTTCGCAGGAAGTGGCAAGATCAACAATTACTGTATCCGGCGCCTGAACAACAGTCCCTTTTTTAAAGCCAGCCCAATCCCCAATTTCAAGCTTATCATTTTCCCATGCCGGTTCAAAACGCGCAAATACAGTGTTATGTGTTAGAAAAGGTTTTATTTTTTTTGCGATTTCTGCAGCCGCCTTGGGTTTTTCAGCGTGATTAAAAGACATGGGGAACTCTGGCCCCCATGGAATGTAGGCAAATGAAAAGCCGGGCGCTAAGCGGCGGCAAAGCACCAGTAGCGGAAAACTCTCCTTTTGCAAACAAATTAAAAAAGCTTTCGCGCTCCAGCCAAAGCGGGACTTAAACTCTCCCCACATTGCAGATTGCAGAAAAGTCTCTGAGCCTTTGCAAACATCAAGCGGCGCTTCTTTAATTTCGTTTATATATTCCATAGGTTATTAATTATTTTTCAACCACGAACCACACGAACAATAAGTCCAATATTTTTCTGTTGTTCGCAGTAAAATTATTGAACTCCTCCATCAGAAATAATCCTGGTTAGAACAGGGGTTTCGTTCAGGCTTAGTTTTTTTCCGCTATAGAGAACTTCGTAATTTTTAACAGCAATAGGATATGAAAAAAATGTGTCTATGTCAATTTCTGCGGGAGCTGCACCGGGCTCTTCTCCCTGCGGCAAAAATCTTGTGCCTGTAGGGAAATCCTGCGCATCAAGCACTTCTACGCGCTCTGCCCCATCAGTACCGTTTTTATCCCCTGCGGCAAGCAGCATCCCTCTTGATTCTATGCCTCTTAGTTTTGCGGGCTTTAAATTGTAGGCTACAATTATTTTTTTTCCAAAAAGATCTTCTTCTTTGTAAAACTGAACAAGACCGGAAACAATCTGCCGCTCTTCGCGGATACCTGTAACGCCCTCTGCTGTTTCCAGATTTATAATGTAGAGCTTGTCGGCTTTTGGATGCCTTTCTATCTTTTCAATTTTTGCTACGCGTAAATCTACAACAGAAGAAAACTGTTTTTGATCCTGTCTTTCTTTTTGAGTGCCGGAATAACGTTCCCTTAAAATGTTAATTTGATCATCTTCCAGTTTCGCAAAAAGAACTTCGCTTGTTATTTTTCTGCCGTTTATGCTTTTAATTTTGTTTAAATCTTTCCAGAAAAGGTCTTTGTTAATACTAAAACCGAAAAATGAAGCAATCTTTGCGGCAATTTGCGGCATATACGGCTCAATTAGTATCGATAAATCAAGCACAAGATACGCAAGTTCGCCGATTACGGAAGCTGCTTTTTCGGGATTTTCACTTCTTAATTTCCAGGGTTCGTTATCCTGAAAATATTTATTCGCATAGGAAGAAAGTTCAAATATTTCCCTGAAAGCATCGCGCAGCTCCGCTCTGTCAAGTTTTTCCGTAATTGATTTTTGGAATTTCGCGGTATTTTCTATAAATACCGGATTACACTCTGCTTGCGGAATTGTGCCGTCATAATAGCGCGTAACAAAAGATAAAGTGCGGTTAACCAAATTGCCGAAGTTGCCTATAAGCTCGCCGTTTACTTTTTCTTTAAAATCATCCCATGTAAACATGGCATCAGATTTTTCCGGACGGTTGTAGTAAATATAAAAACGCCACACATCGGCGGGAATGCCTGTTTCCACTGCGTCTGTGCCGAAAACGCCAACTCCCCTGGACTTGGAAAATTTGCTGTTTTCGTAATTTAAGTATTCTGTGCTGGACATATGATGCAGCATTGTCCATGATCTGTCACTAGTATTGCTTCCCAAAAGACTTGACGGGAAAATAACGGTGTGGAAAGGTATATTATCCTTGCCGATAAACTGGAATAACTCGACATCGTTCGGACTCTTCCACCAGTAATTTACAAAATCATGCCAGTTTTCTTCTTTTAAAGTTCCTGTTATGGAAATATAACCTATGGGCGCGTCAAACCATACATAAAAAACTTTGTTTTCATAACCCGGTTTTGGAACCGGTATGCCCCATTTTAGATCCCTTGTAATAGCGCGTTCTTTAAGACCGTCGCGTATCCAGCTCTTTGTCATTTGCACGGCATTATGAGCCCAAAAACCTTTAACAGAAGCGGTGTTAATCCAATTTTCCAGTTTGTCTTTTATTCCCGGAAGATCAATATATAAATGATTTGTTTTTTGTAAAACAGGAGTATTGCCGCAGGACGAGCATTTTGGATCTTTTAAATCAACAGGATCCAGTAACTTCTGACACGCTTCGCACTGATCTCCGCGCGCGTCAGCCGAACCGCATTGAGGGCAAATGCCGCGAATAAAACGATCCGCGAGAAACTTTCCGCATTTTTCGCAGAAAAACTGCTCGATTGTTTTTTCGCAGATATATCCCGCTTTATCCAGCTTTAAAAAAATATCCTGGGTAACTTCTGTCTGTACCGCAGTTGAAGTTCGCCCGAATTTATCAAATGAAATGTTAAACCACTTGTAAATATCCGCATGAATAATATGATATCTATCGCACAATTCTTTGGGAGTTACTCCTTCTTCTGCGGCTTTGTTTTCCGTAGCGGTTCCATATTCATCCGTACCGCAGATATAAAGCGTTTCATAGCCATATAGCCTGCAAAAACGCGCAAAAGCGTCCGCGGAAAGCACCTGAATAAGGTTTCCCAGATGGGGGACATTGTTTACATAGGGCAATGCTGAAGTTATTAATCGTCTTTTCATAACAGATATGCTATCTTATTTTTAAATAAAGTTCAATATCAGTGCGAAAACTTAAGGGAGAAATCGTTTTTCCAGGTTTCATCGGGGTTCAGGGAAAGAGCAAAAGCAGGTAGAATGCGGGTACCCTGATACACATTGCCGCTATAGGCAGGAACAAGACAACCGTTAACAGAAAGGGAAGACCCTTGCCCTGTGAAAGCCAAAAGAAGCTGCACTTCATTTTTTACATCATGAATTTTAAGGTTAGAGGCATTAAAATGAATATCTACGGGAGTATCCTGGAGACCTGCCGTGCCGGATGCTTCTATTGCATAAAAGCGGACAAGTTCATCTGTAACGCCGGCAAAAGACAGATTTATTTCCGGAATAAAAACAAAGTTTTGCGTTTCCTTGCCTGTGTTTTTAATCATATATGAGACGGAAAGAACATCTTTTTTTAGCATATAACACTTGTCTATTTCTATCATGTTAAACGGAATATCTTCTGCAATAGCATTTAATTTAAAACATGATTTTCCTTTTCTGTTCTGGGCAGAAGATTCATAATATTCGTTATAACATAAACGGGCACCTTTGGGCTTTTCTTTTATAATATCCTCAAGATTTGTATTTTGGGGAAGCAGCATATCCGCAAAAGCAGTACGCCTGAGTCTTGCTTCATCCGTTCCGCAATCAAGGTAATTCCATTCTTTTGGAAGATAATCAAGTTCAAAAACAACTGCTCCCTTTTGCCGGATATAGCAGTTTATCTGCGAATCCTGCAATAGATATTCATTTATGCCGTCAAAATCAAAATCATGCTGTATAATGGAAAAAACTATTTTTTCTTTTTCTTTTGACATTTTTTCCGCGCGTATAAGAGAACTATATGCCGCTTTACGAAGTTCGTTGCGGTACTGAAAGCCTGAATAAAGGCTTGAGTCTTGAGCTTTCCAGAGCTCTTCTCTTGCGTTTACTTTTCTTGACTTGTCTCCTTTTAAATGATTTATAAGAACATTGGTAAAAATCATTTTTGAATATATGCCGTTTGCTTCTTCATGCTCAATAAGAAAACGACGCGGAGAAAAATCATTTACCGCGGATGAGTTCTGAAAACTTGCTTTTCTGTAAATTTTATGGTTTTTTATTATTTTTGACGGCAAAACAGTTTCTACAATATCTTCCGATAATGAAATTTCTTCAAAAAAACGATTCCATGCAGTGTCCGGCGCTTCTTCCGCAGAAGATGATACTTTATCCGGAAAAACACAAACCATTCTTTCTGACTGTTTGCAAATTTCCCTTGTTTTTTTTGATAATTCTATAAATGTCTGCGAAAAACTTTTTTCGCTTAGTTCCTTTTCTACAGATAATGAAACCGGAAAAACAGTTATTAGCTTTCCCTGATCTTCTGTAATACACGGAGAAAAAAGAGAAGCGCCTTTTATTCCTGATTGTTTAAACTGCTCCTGCGAAAGAAACGTATAATTCATATCGCTTGCGGAAAGCGCATTTGCAAGATTCTGCTCCCATGCCATACATGGTATCCAGCAGCCTACAGGACGTTTTCCAAAATGTTTGCGAAGATAGGTTGTCATAAGTTCTATTTGTCCGATTCTGTCCTGCAAAGGAATTAATGGAAGCATTGGCTCGTAAAAACCGCCGCCCAGTATTTCTGTCTGTTTTCTGTTTACCATATCTTCTATTAACATAAAAAATTCCGGGTGCGTTCTTTCTATCCAGTAAAGCAAAACGCCGGAATAATGAAGCACAGCGTGAATATTGGAATATTTGTACAAATTTGAAACAAACGGGCGCATTTTATTCTGATATACATATTCAAATTCACTTTCCGGCGCGCCGGAAGGAACATGAGCATGAGAGCCGAGTATCAGGCTAATCCTGTTTGTGTTAATTTCTTCTTTCACCTTGCGCCAATCATCCTGAACAATAAAAAAGATGCGGTAGTAAACACAAGGGATAACATCCCCATTGTAACAAGTATCAGTGGTTTTCCGCGGAGAAATACAGGAACAGCTTCAAAAGCGGCTCTTCTTCGAATCTCCCGGATAATTAAATTTACGAAAAACAGGCCGGAAGTAAAACCCAAAGATAACACAACTGTTTCCAGAAAATTATTGGCAAGATTTATGCATAAAAACACAGACACTGCCGTAATACCGCCGTGAAAATTATACAGGCTTTTTTCTTCTTGCGGATTATCCGTTTTTTTTCTGAATAGATATTTAAAAATAAGATATTCAACTCCCTCGTAAACAAGGGAACTTACGGGAAACAATATTACATATATAAATAATCCAGGAAGTATAGAATAGACAATTTTAGAGAAGAACAGCCAAAGCAGTACAACAGTAAAAAATATAACAAGAGATTTTATTAATATGGAAATACCGAATGGATTTTTTGACTCAACTACTCCCTTTATTCCAAGACCGCATTGCAGGATCAGATTTATTGTAAAACCGGAATAAATAAATAAAAGTAAAAGCGAATTTTGTTCGTGCATCATTTTATTTTTCCTTTTGCATATTGATACAGGCAGATGAAATAACCCAACAGCAATAAAGCCCCCGCAGAAGAAGAAAAAATATTAATTGGAAAAAAGGCGTTTGATTTAAAATACATTATTGTTACCATTCCCTGTGAAGTACCGGGAAATGACAGCGAACAATAAGATAACGGCTCTCTTATTATGGAAAAAGCAATAAGTAAAACTGAAAGAGACGCAGCCTGAGAGACAGCATCGGATATATATTCAAAAATATCAAGCTGTGATTTTTCCGGCTTTGATTGAATCTGACTGAGTAAACCTGAACCCGCGCTTTGCACACAGAATAAAGGCACCAATAAAAGGAGCATAAATGTTTCAAAAGCGGCAAACGGACACAACATCCAGAATAACAACAGGTAAATACTGCCGAAAAAAGCCGCCAAGCAGGTAAAAATTGCTCCTCTTCCCCTGGCTGGTAAAAATTTACTTGCCGCAGTGGATGATAAAAAAGCAAAAGCAAAAGTTGTAAGCCCGTATACCCAAAACAGGCTGCCCGCGATTGTGATTGCCCATGAAAGACGGGCAGATGCCATTATTAAAAGGCTGACTCCTGTCAATCCGCCAAGCGGTGAAAGGGAACCCCAAAAAGAATGCTGTCGGGTTAAACTCATTCTCTGCCTCCTTCCTGCAAAACCGGCGCAGACGCTTCAATCCTGGAAACATACATCTGTAATATGCTTTTTGGCAATGAATCAAAAACATACACGGCATGAGCGCTAAGCGGAATTAAATCACTTACCTTTCCGTCAGGTGTTACGACTGCGCCAAGAGGAATCATTATTCCATCATTAAAAGCGGAAAAAACAAACATATTATCTGTTGAGTTATGCATTGTATACCAGAAACCTTTAACATTTAAACCCTGTTTGTTTGATTTTAAAGGTATAACGGCTGAAAGGCGGCGAACATCATTATTATTAATAAAAACATTATTCACCGAACGTAAAAGATAATAGGATTGTACCTGCTGTGTAATAATCCATATAAGGGAAGTAATTAATAACAATCCGGCTATCCAGCCCAAAAGTATCGCTTTATCTTTTAAATCTTTATAGTTTTTCATAAAAGTTTCTCCTTAGCCTCAACTGAAAGGCGAAGGTTTAACCCATGTTTATTCCGCGTAAAAAATATTTTTTCTTCTATAAGCCGTATAACCGGAGTTAAACAATTAACAAACGCAAGCGCAATAAAGCAGCCGGAATAATCCATGCACCTATAGCGGAAAAACCATGACAGAACAGCGCTTAATATAACAGCAAATAAAATTCCCGGTTTTAATTTTGCGCTGCTTGAAGGTTCAGCCGCAAGAACAAACGCCGCAAGGATCGTACCGCCGGAAAATATACCGTATATAACATCTCCGTTCCAGAAAACATCGGATAAATCGCCCGCAAAACGGATAAGTAAACCGTAAACAGCAAGAAAAGCAAGCGGTATCCAGCCTCTGTTAATTCCAATCGCGGTAATAATTATTGTGCCTATAAGGAACGCAAAAAGCCCCCTGTCTGCAATGATGCCGGGACTGTTGTTAAAAAGAAGGCCAATATAACCTGATGGAATCTGAACCCCCGCGATAGAAAAAACATAGCTGTTTAAAAACTCTGTAACAGAATTATCCGCCGCGATAATATCCGGAGAAACTATCATTTCTGAAATTGACGCGGATGAGTTTTCAAGCGCATTGGAAAACGCCAATGGCCAGGAAAAACGGACAAAGAGCCAGCCGCCAAGAGCGGGATTAAGCCAGTTAGAACCAAGTCCTCCAAAACTGTATTTTACAACAACAATCGCGAATGCTGCGCCAAGAGCGGCATAAACAGGATGTATCTGATTTGGAAGCATCATGACAAGAAGCAATGCTGTTGCCGCAGCGCTTCCGTCTTTAATTTTCGCAAGACCGCTCTCCCGCCGCGTTAATAAAAATTCTACAAGCAGGGCAGAAATAAGCGCGACTAAAGCGATTATTAAAGAACGTCCATGATCTGTCAGCGCGGACTGAAAAATACAGAGAAACGCGCATCCGCAGATAAGCCACATTCTGCCTGTGCTTGGAGTGGAAATATTTATTTGCGGCGTATGCAAAAGAAGCATTTTTCTGTCAGGCACCGGAAGCCTCCTGATTTCTGTCTAAAAGCGTTTCCAAAAGCGGCAATGCGGAAGGACACACTATTTTGCAGCAGCCGCAGCCGTGGCAGCCTGTCCCCGTATTTTCCATTTTTAATATTTTAAACCATTTGTAAATATTCTGAGGGTCTAGTCCAATGGGACACACTGCCCTGCACTCGCCGCAATTGATGCAATTCTGCACTCCATGAACAGAGGCTTGAGATTTTTTCATGGCGACAATCGCATAACAGGTTTTTCCGACAGGCTCATCAAGATACATAACCTGCCTCCCCGAAAGCGGAGAACCCGTAACAATTTTTTCCGGCTTGTCTATAAAACCTCCGCATTGTTCAATAACTTCTCCTATTCTGGTACCTATTCTAACCTTCATAATCTGCGCTTTTTTTACAGCAGATCCTCCTACAGCCACATAGCGATCCAGTATTGGTTTGTTATGCACAACCGCGTCGTAAGCGGCGGCAAGAACAGCAGGACCTAAAATCATGAGGGTGCCCAAACTGTTATCTTCTTTTTTTTCATAAGCGCGCAGAGCCAGTTCCAGCTCCCTGTTATTCCGCTGCGGATAACGGGAACCTGTTAAAACAAGCGCGGATGGTAATTGCAGATTTTGCGCACCGGCAAGCAGTCTCTGCCCCAGATCCTTTTCCCTGTGAGAAACCGCAAATACAATTTTGGAAACTTTAAAACAGGCTTTTGCGACAATAGCAGCGCCCTCTATAACAGCAGTCATTCTGTCATTGCAAAGCGCGTAATCCGCGACAAGCCAGGGGTCATCAAATACACAGCGGACAACAAGAGTTATCTTTTCTTCTTTTCTGCCGCCGGAAATCATTTCTGCAAGGGGCTTCTCGGAATTTTCCATTTCTACAATTCCGTGATCAGAAATTATTCTTTGTAAATCATAACCATTAACGCCTGACCATTGGTAAACTTCATTTCTTTTTCCCAATTTTTCAAAAGCGCCTTCCATCTTGATCACAAATCCGTCATTTTCTATGCCGTCCCTGTCTTTCCAGGAAACCTTGCGTATTATCCTGCCGGGAACGGTTGCGTGCACATTAACTGCCCCTGTCCCCTGAGCTCTTCCTATCAGCATGCCTTCCTTTACTGTTTCTCCTACATTAACAATAGGATAAACTTTTTTAAGATTATTCCCCAGCGTAACTACAGAAAGAGCAGGCAAAAACGCGTTTACCGCGGATGATTTTAAAGGCGCTGTAGGATCGTCGTAGGGAAGCCCTCCTCTTGGAAAAGAATATATTTTCATAGTTTAAGCTTCCTTTTGAATACGTTTGTTTTTTTCATTATACAATGTTGATTTATTCCAGTTAATATCTTTTAGGCGGAATTCCCGGCTGCTGACAGCCGTGGAAATCCTTCTGAATCTATAATTATTTTCTTTTTTAATAAAGAAAACAGGTATTATAAAGAACAACAATAATACAGGCAGCAATTTTTCCGATATGCCGGATCTGTAAGGACCGGAATCGGTTTTTTGCCCGGTATTTACAGAATGGAAAAAGTCCATCAGGTGTTTTAACGGAAAGGGAGGAAAATCAGAATAATTTATTGTTCCCTGCGCCTGTGTTTTCATGGAAGGAAGGCCGTCCAGATCAAGGAAAAAAACCGGAAAAGATTCAGAAGGAACAGGGGGTTTCATCAGGTTCCAGCCCCGGCTGGTAGAAAAAGAAGATTGATATGCCAAATGCCTGTGATAGTCATTTTCGTAAATATATGTGTCAAATTTGGCTTTTGTATCAAAAGCGCCGGTTTGATAGGGAGACAAAAACAATGTAATAAAAGCGCAGACGGCAAACGGCAGCATATAAAATGAAAAAGCAAAATCCGGCAGGCGGCGTTTAACAATTAAAACAGGAACAAATCTTCTGCGGCTTGCGCTGCCAAGATTCAACATAACAAGAGAAAATATAAAAACAAAAAGAGAGGCGATAAAAACAACCGATAAAAATATTGGTTTTAATTGTGAAAAGACTGCGATAATAAAAAAGGCCAGAAAAAACGCAGGCAGCAATAAAAAATAATATTTGTAAGGAACAAGAATTTCTTTTTTTATAACAGACAGAAATTGTTTTTTGTTTTTTAAAACCACAAGGTACTGCTGCACTATCTCGCTTAACGGCTCTTTAAGCATAATAAAAAGCGCGAAAAACAAAGCGGCGCATACAATCCCTGCCGCGCCGAAAAAAGCAAGGGAAGACAACACCGGAACAAGAGTAATTATAACAGGAGCGCCATGTGAATTTTTTTTCACATAACAAATAACAAGCAGACAAACGCATGAAATTGCGTACATTAAAAAAAACAAAAATAAAGGCCGCTGTATTCCGTAATATTCAGCAGAAAAGGGGATGTCTGCAAGAAGAGACGCAAATTGATTATCAAGCCATGCAGAGCTCCAGCTGCCAGCATTCAGCGGCACATAAATAAATCTTTTGCCGTCTCTTATAAATATTTCCTGTAATTTTTCCGCATATCCGTCATTACGCGGATCAAAATAATTAACCCTTGCAAAATATTCATTTAACGGAACTTTTTCCAGAGAATCAAAATTATCAAGCATTACCCATTGCGAAGATTCGGAAACAGGCTCTCCCGCGATATTTAAAAGACCGGCAAGTGTTTTATCCTCGACAGAAACATCAGTTGTAAGAACAGCATAGCCGCTTTTAAGTTCATCATAGCCCATCGAATATCCAAGAAAAAGAAGCGCTAAGGATATCAATAATGAAACAAGGCTGACAAGCAAAACGGAGCGGAAAATCGACATATATAATGCCTAAATTATAGCAAAAATAACTGCGATTATTATGCCCAAACAGGATCCAACCAGCACTTCCAGCGGAGTATGGCCCTGAATTTCCTTAACAGAACGAAATTCCTGTTCTGTAAATTTCGCGACTTGTTTTCCAAGTGTATTCAGCGCTTTCGCCTGTAAACCGGCAGCCCTCCTGACACCTACTGAATCCCGAAGAACCACCAGCGCAAATATAAGAGAAATAATAAAATAAGTTGATGCAACACCTTCGTAAATGCCTGTTGCCGTAGCAAGCGCGCATACAACTGCCGAATGACTTGAAGGCATCCCGCCCGTGCGCCAGATTACAGTTTCTACAGCATCCCATTTTTTCTTGTTTTTATTGGTTATAAGGTAAAAAACCAGTTTAAGAACCTGAGCAATACACAAACTGAAAACTGTGGATAAAAATATTTTATTTAATACTAATGACTTAAGTGTTTCTACCGCTGACATTTTATAATATTCTATGAAAAATCGTATTTTGTCAATATGATATAATATAGAAATGGAATTTATAACCGGTATAAATGATAAAGACCGCAGGCTGGACAGAATATTACGGAAAGCTTTGCCCGATCACCCTTTGGCTCTGATACACAGGCTTTTACGCACAGGAAAGGTTCTGGCAGACGGAAAACCCGCAAAAGCGCAGGATCGCCTTGATTGCGGCGTAAAAATCTCAATTCCTTCCATGAAAGATGCAAAAAAACCTCAATTAAAACCTGATAATTGTGCCCTTCCCGAAATTATCTGGGAAAGTTCAGGGCTTTTGGCTGTTAATAAACCAGCCGGTTTAGCCGTTCACGGCAGCGGCAGTCTGGATACAATGGTGAACAGCTACCTTGCCGGCAAACTGCCAGAATCGCTGTCTTTTAAACCCGGTCCCCTTCACCGCCTGGACAAGCCTTCAAGCGGAATTGTCGTTTTTTCTACAAGTCTGGAAGGCGCGCGGCTATTTACCTTGCTAATGCGGGAAAGAAAAGTACGAAAAACCTACCTTGCCATAGTTGAAGGGGGACCCCCAGATCTGCTTGAAAACGAAGTTATCTGGCAGGATGAACTTGTCCGTGATCACGACAGAAAAAAAACCTATATTTCACAGGAAAGCGGCAAAACCGCGATTACCAAAGTAAAGCCCCTTGCATACAAAGACGGCTATAGCCTCATTCAGGCGGAAATTGTAACAGGAAGAACTCATCAGATACGCGCCCAGGCTGCCTCTCACGGGTACCCTCTTTTAGGGGACAGGAAGTATGGGGGGCAGGCAGAAGGCAGTAAACATAAAGGGCACTTCTTTCTTCATGCGTGGAAACTGGATTTTTTGGAGTATTCAATCGTGGCGCCTTTGCCGGATGAGTTTAGGGAGAGGATAAGAATTTTTACCGCCTTGACGTAAACCAATATCAAGCATAAACTTAACAGAATATTGAATAAGGAGTAAAATTATGAAAAAAATTACAGTTATCGTATTGGCGATTTTCTTTGCTTTAATTCTGTCTGCCTGCGCAAAACAGGAAAAAGCGGTTGATATTATTGAGTTTATTTCCGGCACATATTCGCATCGTAACTTTACAGCAGGTAATGTAAGCGATGAGGCTATTCAAAAAATACTAACAGCAGGTCACCAGGCTGCAAGCGCCGGTAATCAGCAGCATTGGCATTTTACGGTTATCAGAAACAAAGAGCTAATCGATGATATTATGCAGAATGTTGATGAAGGAAATGTTCTTATCGTAGGACTGGGTCCGAATGAATCAAGGTTTCCGCAGGATATAGTTGTCTTTGACAATGCGCTCGCTATGCAGAATATGTTCCTTGCCGCTCAATCGCTGGGACTTGGCACCAGAATGTATATGAGACCTCTTGAAAACCTTAACGCAAACCTGCTTTCCAGGCTGAATGCTCCCGAAAACCACAGAGCTATCATCATACTAAGAATTGGACAAATCGCAGACGATGTCGATGCTGTCACGCAGCCATCCCCAAGACACCCGCTGGAAACAAGGATTAATTTTATCGAATAGGGCTAAACCCTGATTCCTATCGCTTCCCTGATTGCTTCCACGAGCGTTTTTCTTCCGGTTAACCTTCCTGAGATGCCGGGTATTTCTACAAGCAGCGGGTAATTGCCGGATAACTGCCAGTCTGTCATATCTGATCCGAGCCAGTCGGCAGTTTCTTCTGTCAGGAGCAGTATCCGGCATTCTGCTGCTTCTGTGATTTTTTTAAATTCTGCGGCGGCTTCATTTGCGTCTTTAACGGCAATTCCGTTTATGCCGATAAATTTAAAAGCCGTTACTAGCTCTTCATCGCCAAGAAAAAAATAATCCATGTTACATAAACAGAATTAACATTGCTACAATGAAACCCCAAAGACAAATGCCCTCAGCAAGCCCCGCGTAGGGGAGCGCTTTTCCAAAAAGGTCGGGGTTTTCGCTCATGGCGCCCATTGCGGCGGAGCCAATTCGTCCGACAGCAATTCCGCCTGCTATGCAGGGAATTCCCACGGCAAGAGCTGCGGCAATGTATTTTATGGGATTGCCTGAATTTTCTGAAGAAGAATGTTCTTCTCCAAAGACCGTAACGCTTAGCAGCAAAACGCAAACTAATAAGAAAAACTTTTTAATAATATCTCCTTATTTTTTATAGTTTTTTCGATGTGAAACGGAACGGCGCGAATTCTGCGCCTGTTTCAACAAAGAATTTATTAAAAAATTCATAGTATTGCAGGCGTATTACCTGAATAGCAACGATTAATCCTTCCAGTAAAATAATTACAGCATTTCCGAATATCATAATCAAAGCGGCAGAAAATGTTCCGGCTATTCCGGAACTGGCAAGTTCATCTGTAAAATAAAAAACGATAAATGAAAAAACCGCATGCGCAAGGGCAAAAGCGCCGACCCTAAGAAAACTTATGGTGTTGGAAACATAAGTGATAACTGTCTCCATAATTTCTACAAACCCTTCTATTATAAATGTAAAAAGTCCGTTTTCCAGAACGGGTTTCTCTCTTGTTATAAAACGCCAGATTACAGGACCAAAAAAGATACAAAAAGAAGGTATTAAAAGCCCTGTTATATCATACAATTCAAATTGACCTCCAAAAATGAGCCTTACAACCAGAAACAAAGCATACCAGAATAACAAAAGACCGGAAAGTCCTGTTTTGGAAAAAAATGCAGCCTGATATTTTTTAAGTACACAGCGGTTATATATATTGATAATTAACCCGAGTGAATTTATTATCACTCCGATAGCAACGGTAAAACCGAAGAAATACAATAATTTTGTTATACTTGAAGGCCCCTCGGCCGCTTCTCCTGCCATAGGTAAAATATGCAGGATACGATCCATCGGCTCTCCTGTGATAAACTTTGTTATAACTCTTGTTGGAGCAATTAATATTTTTTCATTTGTAAAAAAAGACCCGGCAAGGAAACCCATAATTATGGAAGAGATGCCAACCGAAATAAGAGGTATGGAAAATTTAGAAAACTTTACAAAAGTTTTTTTGCTTTTTTTTATAAAAATACCTGCAAGAAGAAGCACAAGCCCCTGCCCTACATCGCCGAACATTATTCCGAACATAAGAGTAAAAAAGAAAGCTACAATAGGCGTTGGATCAATTGTTCCGTACAAAGGCGCTCCGTAAGAAAAAACCATACTTTCAAAACCTTTAACAAAAGCATTATGTTTCATTGCAACCGGTACTTTTTCAATTCCGTTTTTAACGGAAGGCACATCATGAGGCTGACAGGAATGTATCACTGCCCTGCCGCCTGTTAACAAAGTTAAATCTTTTACAATTTTTGCCTGCGTATCCGCGATTATCCAGCCGGAAAAATGATAAAGGTTTTCTGTAGAAGTAAACCTCCCCTTAATTCCTTCTATTGTAAGCATTGTATTCATGGATAAAACAAGCCGTTCAAGATCTGACGCGCAATTTAACCGCAGTATTTCTTTTTCATTTTTTATTTTTTCCAGCTCTTTTTCCAGATTTATATGCTGCTCATTCAGGCTTTTCATCATTTCTGCAGGAATCCCGCGGTAATTTTTCCCAATTACAACAGGCTCAAAAGAAAGTTTTTTAAGATGAGAATCCAGGGCAAATCTTCCTTTTTTTGAACATGCCGCAATTATACGATTGTCGTCCAGCGGTATAATTACTGCCCTATTGCCAAGATTTTCACGTAACTCAGAACTTCCTTTTGGATCAATGCGTCCTATTCTTAAGGTAAGATATGAAAGATGCTCAAAATCAGAAAACGGCAAATTCATTTTGGAAAATGCCCTTGCTTCATTAATAGTTTCCCGTATACGCTGTTTTTCATGAATTGTTTGATATTCAAGTTCTTTTAAAATTTCAATTTTGCTGCAAAGAGTATCTGCAAGTTCCTTATCTTCATTATCAGGAAGGGAAATTTCCTCATCTAAAGAAGTATCTCCTGCTTTTTCTGCGCCAATATAAATACCGGCATCCAAGAGCCGCTCTATTACAGCTCTTAAATGTACAACAGCATGGGTTTCAACCGGGGCCTGCGTATCAAAAAACTGAATTAGCCCTTTTTTGCCAAGATATTCAAGCACTATATCCGCTTCGCTTTTAAGAACTGTAAGCTCGACATATTTCATTTTACGTGGAAACAACATTATGCCGCCTCCAATAATTTAAAAACATTCGAACTATCCATTCCAAGCGATAAACCTTCCGCAACGCTTGTTAAAATATCTTCTTCAAATTGTTTTAGCTTTATAAAACAATAAATTGAGCTGATAGACAAAGGCAAACTATGAAAATTATGAAAAGCAAGATTATATAAATATTTGGAAGCGGCATTCTGAAAATGACGCGGATCTGCGCACCAGGAATGTTCATCGCTGTTTAAAAATCTTTCCCATCTCCAGGCGCGCCAGGGAAGACGCACATCCAAAGGGAAATCCAGCGATGCTTTTGCATCCGAAGCAAGAGATGTTTTTTTTACTTCCTGTAATTTAAAGTCCAAAAGATATTTAGCAGTTTCCGCTTCGCTTTTCTGGTAATAGGTTCTAAGCCTTAAAGCCCATACGCAATTACGCAGGGAAATCTCATCCGCTATCAGGCGGGCGGCTGCCATTCGATCTTCGTCCGGAAGCTGAGGCAGGCTTTCTATCAATCCCTGATAAAAACGATAATCAAGTTTTGTCTCTATCAAAGATAAATCCATGGATTTAAGCTCCTGTAAAAGAAGCGTTTCATATTCTGTTTTTTTTAACATAGCCCCGATATCAGGATAGTGTTCAAAACGAATTGTTTTAAAACGTCCGATATCACAAATAACAGGTTTTTCTTTTTTACCGCTAGTTATATTTGCAAGACATTCTTTAAGATCGCTGTATTCATAACTTCTTAGCATACGAACCAAAAGTTTCGGAGGTTCCGCAAAGGAGTTTACGATTGATAAAATCTGACGAACAGATTTTTGTATTATCCGCCTTTCCATATCAATCAATAATTCCCTGCCGGGAAGCTCCCTGTTAAGTTCCGGGAATATCAGCCTGTCAAGTTCGTTTAATGTATGAAGAGCGTTAAGAGAAAAAAGCTTTTTTCCCAAAAATGATTTGCCTACAATCCAGCTTGCTTTTGCATAGGCATAACCGCTATCATTCCACGCCATAGTTTTATCCGTTTTTTAAATATTCATTTAAAAGAACAGAAAAACGCTGCTCGTTAATATTAACGCGGGAAATTTCTTCCCTGTAATCATCAAGCGCTTTTTGATATTGGTCATTAATCCTTTTTTTTTCTGTTTCCAGCAAACTTTCCTGTTTTTGAATTTCCAGCTTAAGACGTTCTTCATAACAGAGACGGTTTTTTTCTTCGTTTTCGCTGATTCGCCTGTCTGCTTCCGCTTGCGCTTCAAAAACCATGGCAGAAGCTTCAGCTTCGATTTTTAATAAATGGTCAAGAACATTTCCCATATTATATTATGGGCTTAAACAGAATTTGAAGCAAGCATTTCTTCAAATTTACGGATAATCTTAAACGCGCTTTGCGGATCTTTTTGCGCCTGCAGTTCAATCTGAAACTGAGGTATTTCCATTAACTCTGCCAAATGTTTTAAAAGCCTTAGGTATTTCTCTGAATCTTCCATTGGGGAGATAATCATGAACAATAAATATACCGGCTCTCCATCCAAAGAATCGTAGTGAACGCCTTTGCGGGAAATCCCAAGAACGCCGTGCATGGTATTTACAGCGCTTGTTTTGCCGTGCGGAACAGCAATACCTTTATGAATACCGGTTGACATCTTCGCTTCCCTAACAAGGATTGCCTCAAGGATTGCGTCATGCTTGCCGGCATTTGATTTATCGGTCTGGCAGAACCAGGCTACCAATTCTTCAAATGCCTCATCCTTGTCTTCTGCTTCCATATCAACCTTGATGAATTCAGGCAATAATACATCTTGCAGTATCATAAAAAAACCTTAACGAGCATCCTCTGTAACAAGGTTTCCGTCTTCATCAAAACGGAAAATCATATCTCCCATTGGAGAGGAAGGATTCAATTCTTCTTCTACCCAGTTGGTTCTCTCTTCTTCCGCGGCAAGCCTTCTTCCTTCTTCTTCAACACCGGAACCGCTGGGGGTACGGCTAAGCAGCGCAAGCCCTAAACTGACAACCAGAAAAAGGGCGCCCAGAACAGTGGTTGCGCGGGTAAGCACATTGCCCGAACGGGAGCCGAAAGCCGAATCTGAACCGCCGGCAAAAAGACCGCCCAAATGATTCCCATCTTCAGTCTGAATCAATACCAATAATATCAGCAATACGGCAATGATAATAAAAAATACCAATAAAACAATACTCAAAATTCCCATTTTTACCAGCTCCAAATCATAATATAAACTTAGTCTATCAAAAATCAAATTTTAATGCAAGTAGGCGTGCCAGCCGGGCGCGCCCCCTTGGCTTCCCAGTTCTTAAATCTTGTTGTAAATCTTGCTCCCCGCCGGCACCGAATGCGTAATCCATACGCTGCCCCCTATAACACTGCCCTTCCCGATGACCGTTTCTCCCCCTAAAATGGTCGCATTTGCGTAAATTGTCACATCATCCTCGATAGTTGGGTGGCGTTTATGCCCGCATTCCTCTTTTTTTACAGAAAGCGCCCCCAAAGTAACACCCTGGTAGATTTTGACATTTTTCCCTATAATCGTTGTTTCTCCGAAAACAACGCCGGTACCGTGATCTATAAAAAACGATTCGCCTATCTGCGCCCCTGGATGAATATCTATACCGGTGCGTCTGTGGACAAGTTCGCTCATCATTCTGGGTATTAAGGGCACCTGCCGTGAATAGAAAAAGTGCGCTATTCTGTGAACTGTAATCGCCTGAAACCCGGGATAGGAAAGGATAACTTCATCGGCGCTCATTGCCGCAGGGTCTCCGCGGACAGCAGCGGCAAGGTCTTTTGCAAGGATACTTCTGATTTTAGGCAGTTCTTCAAAAAACTCGTCAGCGACAAGAGCAGCTACGGCGCGGCAGCCTTTTTTTCCGCAAGTTAAATCTCCAAGACGGACAGAAAAAGAAAGGCTCTTTTCTACTTCACCTATCAGCATCTCTGATAAATTACCCGCTTTTTCGCCTGTAATTTTACGCAGGGAATCTTTGTCTGTACAAAGATTTTCCAAAAAACCGGGAAAAAGAAGTTCTTCAAGAGCGCGGACAATTTTATCGATACTTTCCCTGCCGGGAAGATTTTCCGCCCCCGAGTGATTTACCATGCCATGAGAGTCATAGTTCTCCAAAAGCGCATCAACACTCTTATCAAGTCTTTTCATATAAAAACCTCATTCATTCTGTGCCTTGTCAACCAGCGTGGATAAATCATTTGTGCCTTTAAAGCGTAACACATTTACCATAAAAATATTTAGTTTATTTACGATATTCGGCGGCAGCAAATTACCGTCAACCTCGACAGAAAGTATCGGGTAGTTTCTTTCCCGCGCCCATGGGGTGAACAGACCTTCAATTACGCGTCCAATAAGGCACGCAAAAGGACTGATATTTACAATGCCTGAATAACCGGCATCCATCGCGGCGGCGGCAGAACCTGATGATACGGCAATTTCCGAATTTAGCTCAAGATTTACAAAATGCTCCACCGTATATTTCATTATATGGCGCATATCATGAGGCGTTTCGGGAATAAGACCTGTAGGTTTAAGAATAGAAAGCGTTTTCTTTTCGATATGATGTTTCCACCATTCTTCTATCTGGAGTTTTTTTAATTCCATTGACGGTTTGGAAAACAGCCTTCTTGCGGGCTTCTGTAATTTTATAAGTTTTTTAAGCGCGTACTCGCGCACAAAATCCAGATAATGAATCCACTCGCTAATCCCCGCAATTTTTACTACTATGCCTCTTTCGCTCATAAGTTCGATTAACTCACCTACTGCAAAATCATCACGGCGCACATAAATCTCTCCTACAACAAGAACGCGCGGAAGATCTTCTACTTTTCGTTTTAACGGAATCTTTTTTACATCCTGCGCTACGGCTTTTAACTCTTTCCACATTCCCTTTGGATTATGTTCAACAGCTTTCATTACCTTTCGCCATGAATGTTCAAAATCTTTTTCCGCTTTAACAGGATCTACAGCAGTTGCCAAAAGTGAACATTGAATATCTTTTAAATAGTCAGATAACACAAGCCCTATCCACATTTGTTTTGCAAAACTGTTGCCCAGTTCTGTATAGGAATTATCCGCTGAAAGGATAAATACTACGACATTTTCCAGCCGTAAATCGCGGAAAAGATTTTCGTAGTAAATATAATACTGCCCCGTCCGGCAAGGACCTGTTGTGATAGGCACAAAGAGCATATACAATTCATCCTTGCGGTATTTGTCACTGAAGAAAAACTCCAGCGCGCTTCCCAAAACAAGATGGCTTGGAACACATTCCTTCCCCGAAGCATGGGCGCGCGCTATCTGAATAGTTCTGTTTGTCGCGACAGGAAGAGCTTGAGCGTTAATATTCTGGCTGCGGACAGCGGCCTGCATATACTCTGTAGAAATATTTCCCATATTGGACAGCAGCACTTTTACACGTTTGTTGCCTGCAATGGGAATCTTCTCGCCTGTTTTTACATTGTCTATACGCAAATCAAATTCGCCGTTTTCCTTTTTTTCGCTTACAAAGCGCAGTCCGTTATCGTAACGCTCCGTCTCAAGTTCATTTTTCTTTGAGCGGTAACCGTCGATAATATCCAAAAATGCTTCCACTCGGGTATCCACGCCTGCATCCGCCGAATGAGAATCCAGTTCCAGCACAAGGAATGGTTTTTGCCCCATCATCCATTTGATGTAATGCAGAATAAAAGAATCCGGCGCGCAGGAAAAATTGGAAACAAAAACAAGATAAATATTATCTTCGTTTTTTAAAAGATTTGCTGCTTTTGCGTCCTGCTGTCCGTAATACCAGTACATATTCGCGAATATTTCTTCGTTGCGGAAAGGCAGAATATCAAACGGGATGATGGAATAGCCGCGCGTTGTAAACTTCCGCGGAATACCCATGTTCGCTTCCGGCGTAAATGCATTGTAAGGTCTTCCAAAAACAGCAATGACAGGACGATCTGATGAGCGCGCATCTTCAAGCGCTTCAATTCCCATTTTTTCCGCGGCTTTAAAATATTCCTGTTGTTTTTCCCATGCAGGAACAAAAGCGGCTTTTGTTTCTTCTTCGCTTATACCCAATAATTTTGTCATTTCGCAGAATAACTGAAACGCTTTTTCTTCGCCGAATTTAAAACTAACAACCAAAGGCAGCCATTTTTTTCTGTCGATATCGGGGAACGCTTTTTCTATGTAATACGGCAAAGCCTGCGTAATAGGACAAAAATTCGCATGAACATCCTTTTCATAACTGGGCATATCGCGGAAATGAGGCAATAAAACAAAGTCAGCGCCCTTATCAAGACAATCCTGCACTGCCCCGTGAGCAATTTCCGCGGGAAAACAATACTGCGCTTCTATCCGCGCAACTCCCTCATAAGCAACTTCAGTAGAAAGAAATGTCTTTATCCCCAAATTATAAAAAAACCACGAATACAGCGGATATAATGTGTGAACAGAAAATGCTCTTGGGATTCCAACGGTGAAATTCTTTGAAATTTTCTCACACGGAGGCACAGAGGACACGGAGGCACAAAGAGAGATTGGGTTGTTAGCAGGGGCGGCGTATTCTTCGAATAGCATTTTTTGGCGTTTTTCTACATAGTCAAAAACCGGCACATCTTTTACCTGCTTTCGCATGTTTGTGTATTTGTTGCATCTTCCGCCGAACATATATTTGCTGTTGTTAACATTTAATACCTGAATGGGGCACAGGTTTTCGCAAGCCTGGCATTTAAAAACACGCTCGTATCCTATTTCGCGGTTAATAATTTCTTCTATTACGATATTTTGCCGCGCAAGCAGACCATCCGCGTTTTTTCGCTTTGCAAGCAGCGCAACGCCGAAGCAGCCCATAAGTTCAGGGGACGGCGGAACAAGTATCTCCTTGTTTAAAAGCATCGCAAACGCAAGAGGCACCGACGGGTTTTTCGCAACACCGCCCTGAAGAAAAATTTTGGCTCCTATGGTACGATTTCCGACTACACGATTAAGATAATTTGACACAATAGAACAAACAATTCCCGCTGTGATATTTTCCCTGCCTGCCCCCTGCTGCACCGCCTTGCGGATATCACTGTTAATAAAAGCAGAACAATGCTCGCCGAATTTACACGGCGCGTTTGCATCTAACGCAATGGGACCGATATCTTCCGCGCTGTTGATAGAAAGATCTCCCGCGGCGGATTCTTCCAGAAAAGAGCCCGTTCCCGCAGAGCAGGCTTCGTTCATCGCGTAATCTATGGGGACGCCGTTTTTAAGCAGAACATATTTTGCGTCCTGCCCGCCTATTTCAAAAATTGTTTCTACATCTTTGTCAAAGTAGGTTGTCCCGGCAGAATGCGCGATAATTTCATTGTATACACCGGGAGTTTCCAAAAACACGCCCAGTATTTCGCGGCTGGAACCGGTTGTCGCTACAAGGCGAATATCAATTTTTTTATCACCTGTATCTTCTATAACTTTTTCCTGAATTATTTTAAGACATTCCTTTAACGCTTTAACAGGATCTCCGTGAGTACGTCCGTAATGGCTTGCCGCAATTTCATCGGTTTCCATATCTACAAGACACGCTTTGGTAGTAGTTGATCCGCCGTCTACGCCAAGAATATAACTGCGGCCGCTAACAATCCTGCCGCCTTTTTTTTCAAAAACTTTTACCTTGTTTTTCCATTCACGTAACGCGCCGAGACTTCCAAAACGGATATCGTTTATTTTAAGAAGTTTATCAGCATGAGGCAGAAGGCTCCCCGAAACAGGAGCAAGCACAGCCGCTCCCAGCGCTTCAAACACAGGGGCAGCCTGCGGAATAACAAATTCAATCTCCGGCGCTTTTTCGCGGATAAAACGGATGATATGCCGGTTTAAAGTAACGCCGCCTGTTAACACTACCCTGCCTGTTGTAACTTTCGCGCGTTTTAAAAAGTCTACAACTTTTACTGCCATAACATCGGAAAGAGAGAGTACGATATCATCTTTGGTTGCTTCCCGTTTATTCAGCCGGTGTGTACAATCGCTTTTCATGAACACAGAGCAGCGGGTAGAAAGAGGATACACTTTCGCGCTGTCCGGAACATTTGTTATATTATCAAGCGTCATGTCCATGCGGGCAAGCTGCTGTTTTAAAAATTCACCTGTCCCGCTTGCGCATTTGTTTCCGGAAAAACTATTAATGATTTTACCGTCAGAATCCAGAGAATAGACAATTAAATCTTCCCCGCCCATGCTGACAACCGCATCGGCTTTAAGGTTTAAACTTTTTAAAGCTGCTTCGACACAAAGCGGCTCCAAAGTGCCGCTTAAATCAAACATAAAGCGGCCTTCGTTACCGGTTACAAGCGCGGGTATACCGCCGGAAATATTTCCATCACTCAGAAGTTTGCGCACCGCCGCACCAAAATCTCCCTCGTGGGGAGTGGAAGCAGTCCACACCGTCCTGCCGTTATCTAAAAGAGCCATTTTAAGGCTGGTAGAACCTATATTTATCCCCAGAGATTTTTCGTTCACATTTTTCTCGTACATTCTGCCATTTTAGCAAGGTTGACGGACAGGTTCAAGATGCCAGAAATTTCTCCGCGCTTGCCAGTTTTACCGCGACACAGAAAATATCCAGAGCGTCTTTTAATTCCCCAAGAGGCGGACATGTCGGCGCTATGCGGATATTTTTGTCATCCGGGTCATTGCCGTTGGGATATGTGGCGCCTGCCGGTGTCAGCGCAACGCCTGCTTCCGCGCAAAGAGCGACAATTCGTTTTGCAAGACCTTTAAGCGAATCAAAACTGACAAAATAGCCCCCTTTCGGCTCTGTCCATTGGGCGATACCCAATCCGCCAAGTTCGCGGTTTAATGTATCGGAAACAAGCTTAAATTTGGGGCGCAAAATTTCCGCGTGTTTTTCCATGTGAGCCATTACATTCTTTGCGTCTTTAAAAAAGCGGGCATGGCGAAGCTGATTGAGTTTATCAGGTCCTATTGTCTGCGCGGTCAGCCTTTTACGTATGTAATCACAGTTGGATTTGGAAGATGCCATACAGGTAACCGAAGCGCCTGCAAAACTGACCTTTGAAAAAGACGTAAACACGTAAACCATGTTGGGATTACCGTATTCTTCGCAGAGCCTTATGATGTTAGGAATTGATGTCTGTTTACCGTCAAGGTCATGGAAAGCATAGGCATTGTCCCAGTAAATACGGAAATCTTCCGCCGCGGGTTTAAGTTTTGCAAAGCGTTTGACTGTTTCTTCGGAATAAACTATGCCTGTGGGATTTGAAAATTTAGGGACGCACCAAATACCCTTGATCATGGGGTCAGATGCGACGAGCCTTTCGACCTCATTCATATCGGGTCCATCTTCGCCCATCGGTATCGGAATCATATCTATATGGAAATAATTACAAATTGTAAAATGCCTGTCGTAACCGGGAGAGGGGCACAAAAACTTAACCTGTCCCTGACTCTGCCAGGGTTTTCCGTCTCTTACGCCATGAGAAACATTCACCGAAACATTGTCAAACATAAGGGCAAGCGAAGAGTTACCGCAGACAATTACTTCGTCCGTTGTTAACTCCAAAAGGTCCGCAAATATCTTTTTCATCTCGGGGATACCGTCTAGCCCGCCGTAATTACGGCAGTCGGTTCCGTTCGCGGCTTTATAATCTTCCCCTGAAAGACAGGTAATCAACTCATTACACAGCGCCAGCTGTTCATCCGAAGGCACTCCGCGTGTCATGTTAAGTTTGCGGCCTGCTTCTTTGTACTTTGCAAAAGCCCCGTCAAGTTCGCCCTTAAGAGCGTTTAATTCATCCTTATTCATCTGTGAATATTGTTTCATATTTCCTTCCTTGGGTGATCCTACACTTTTTTGGGGTTAGACATCAAGTGGTGGTGACGGGCACTGGTTGAATGTAAAAGTGTTAGAACCCAATTCCTCTCCGTACAGCCATGCCGGTCTGCGGGTCTGCGTGCGTGGAAAACATTTGCCGGAATCTGCTACAGAGCCAGCATCCTGCATCCAAGGATGCAAGGATGCAAGTCTCTTCCGCAGGGAGCTGCAAAAATTGTTTTCCCCGCCCGCAGCCCCGCAGCCCGGCAGGGCTGTACACAGGTTAGCAGCTAACAATTTTCCCAAATGGTAGCAGTAGCCATTTTTCCGAAGCGGTAGCAGCCTACCAAATCCATACCACGAACCTCACTAACCAACACGAACGGAAGAATTGGGGGTTAACCTCTTTATTACCTGTTCGTGTTTTACCAACGAAGTTTCCAGGCGGTTCGTGGTAAAAATATCTTCCCCCTCTTCCCTTTGTGCCTCCGCGCCCTCCGAGTATAAATAGTTATGGCTCAACAAGTATCCATACCGCATACAGCGTAATATTACCTGTAACTAAAAACCTGTAATTCACTTCGTAATAATGTCCGCTGCCATACTCGTCTGTATTCCATCTGTCAAAAATAAATCCGTCTCTTATCAAATCACCAGGACCGGGAAGCGTTATTTCCGAAAGATAATCCGCGGTAACTGGGGGAACCGCTCCCGTTCCGCCATTGGGGTGAAAAGAAATTGTTTTCTCTCTCATTTCTGTTAAACCGCCAAGGCGTATTCTGTAATAATCTATACTGTCCCCTGCAAGATAGCCCATGAATGTATTTTCATCATCTGAAAGATTAATAACCGGCGCGGTACTTTCAAAAGTGTTAGCGGGTTTGTATTCTTCTAAAAAACTCCATATATTAAATGTACCCCACTCATTAGGCGGTAATGCCTCAATCCCTATTGAATATTTTGTTGCGGAACCTAATTCGATTGACGCGCCTAAAAACGCTACTATATATTCTTCTTCTGACCAGGGAACATAAACTGTTGCGCTATAGTCGCCTGTATCCCCGGGTCTGCCTGTTTTAAAATAATAGCTTTTGCCTTTTTGTGATTTTATAATACCCTGAACTTCTTTTTCAGATCTAAAATTAAACGCTACTTCTATATTGTGATAATTAATAGATACCGTGTCATTCCATTCTTTGATCTGCATTGAGCTGGAAATGTAATTTTTAATGTTAATATTAATTTCTTTTCTCTTTGTTTGCGTTTCTATTGATTTTGACGCAAGCTCAAGAACAAGCTGCCTTTTTCCGCCGGGGGCGATATTTGCAAAGTCCTCTCTTTTGCTGCCGGAAATAAAAACAAAGTCATCTGGGTCCCATGTTATTTCCCAGCCGGTATCTCCTGAGTTTGTTTTCCCGATATTTTCCAGTTCAAAAATATAGCGGCGGGGAATCATGTCCGCATATAATCCTGTTATATCAACTGCCGGATCCTGCATTCTTACAGATACCTTAAAATTATCGCCAAGTGTTATCGGGATAACTCCCATGTTCTGATCTTCGCCATAGCCGGGAGTTAGTCCTACTTTTATATTATTCCACTCTGAATCTACAGGAATTATATCAACCGTGTCGCCGGGTATTACCCCTTCTACTTTTATTTCTCCTGTCTCAGGGTCTGCTTCTACGATCTGTTCCAAATCCGGCTGGTTTCTGGGTCTTACAATAAAACTTTGTCCGTCCGAACCCCATAAATCGCGGCTTACTTTAAGGCTTTGCGCAGGAGCACCGTCAAGAAAAACAACCTGCGCGTTAAAACTTGCATTTGCAACCCTTGAGGCAAAAAGCGTGTATTTAAAATTTCCTGTCTGCGCTGTAACTACATTGGCGGAAGTTCTTTCCAGAGTTACATCAAGTGCAGATGCCTCGCCGTTTACAGCAATCGAATTTGCGCTAATGTACCAGAGCTCCCCTGTATCCATGCGTATCCACTCACCACGGAATTGCGCGTCATATTTCGCATAAAAATCACCTGTTCCGTCAAAGCAGCATGGCAGTAAAATCGCGCAGAAAATTATTAAAACGATACTTTTCATGTAAAACTCCTAGTACATCCGCTTTTTTACACCTAACAATAAATAATTGCTGCCGCCTGTAACTTCATCAAATGTTCTTCCGTACCCTATTTGCGGCATAAAACCGCTTTTTCCAAGATTTATAAGCAATGATATTTCCAGCGCGAGTGTTTTATTAACTCTTTCTGTTTCAACAGCCATCCATTCTCCTGTAGTGCCGTTAATTTCCGCTGCCGTATATTTTAACCTTGAGTATTCTCCGATTACAGAAAAAAAGAAAGAAAAATATTTTAATTTAACAGCCGTATCCAAAACCATGTAAAGATATGGGCTGGAAATACTTTCGCTTGCAACGGAAAATGAAGGAGTGGGATTCATATAAGGCGTAATTTTTAATGTCTGTTCCCGATTCAAATAATAAACCGGCACACAGCCGACGGAAAGAGAGACGCTGAAAAATCTGTGGTTGTAGGAAAGCCCTATATCAAATAAAGGACCTACAGCGTGACCTGTAAAATCATTGGTATAGGCGCTGTAATGATCTTCCGGATGCGGCGGAAAGTATAAATTTCTGTCGTTAAAAAAACCATTTTCATAGAGACTATTATAATTATAATAACCTCCCGCTCCGGCGCGCATAGTAAAATTTGATAATTTTAAAAATTGAAAATTAAGCGGCAATAAAAATACTTCGTACACCTGCCTGTCGCGCGTTATAAGAGAATCACCAATACCGCTTATTGTATCGTTTGCGGCTCCGTTAACGGAACGAAACCTAATTTCCCATGCCATCTTCATGGCATCCGTATAAAACATACCAAAAGAAATATCGTTCTGTACCCCGTCCTCAAGAATTTTCGGCGTAACAGACATATAGTAGCGGCCAAGTTCAAGCGCAAACCCATCAGAATCATCCGCAAAAAGAGAAATGGGGCTCACCCCAACAAGAAAAAGCAAAATAAAAATGAAAAATATAATCTTCATATAGACATCATACACCATTAGCGTATATATTATCAAGTTAAATGACTACAACCCTTCTCCTTTTTTCTTCCATTCGTGTCCGTTCGCATGGTTCGTGGTAAAAAAATTCTCTTTATAAAAAACTAACGAACTAAAAACGAATCAAACCCGGCTGCCCGCAAAGAACTAATAGTGCGGCTTGAGTCAGAGCCTGCCGGAACAGTAACTGCCCACATATCTCCCCTCCGCTCAATCGATGGTGAAAAACCTGCCTGTCTTAAAGCAGCCGCTTGCGATTGCGCATTTACCTCACGACCAAAAACCCCGGTCTGCAGCCGCTGAACCTGCGCTCCACTGCCGCGCTGCTCACTACTAACCTGCGTACCGCCCCGCTGTTCACTGCTAACTGCTCCCTGTCCACTGCTCACTGTCCCCTGCTCACTGCTAACTGCTCCCTGCCCGCTGCCACGCTCACTCCTCGCCAATAACGGCAGAGAATCAAGACCGCTTATAAAAAACCAGAACGGGTTGGGACTTAATACTTTTTGTTTTAACGCTAATTGTCCTTCCGGGGTTAACGGAAATTCAAGCGTTAGGCGCACTCTCCATCTTTCCGCGTCTTCACCTTTGGATATTTTCCAGAGAAAGAAAAATATTTCGTGCCTTAAACCGGAATATTCGCTGTTACCTGCAATTGCGGCAAGAGCGGATGTATCGCCTGTTTTTATTGCATTAATACCTATATCCAAAAAACGCGCTCGGATATTTTTTGTTAAAAGCGGCTGTAATGCAACGGCGGCTCTGTCCCATTCCCCCATTGCGGCAAGACAATAAGCGCAAGCCAAAAGAGCCTCATCGTCAACAGAGCCGGGAATTACAGTGGCGGCTTCCAGCCAGTTTTTTGCCGCGCCTTCAATGTCCCCCGAAAGCTGACGCAGCCTCGCAAGACGCACAAGCGCATCAAACCGCTCATTCGCAGAGGCGCCCTGCCTTACAGAAGCAATTTCTATATTCTGAATTTCTGTAGCAAGGGAAGTACCAACTGCGTTGGTACCAACTGCGTTGGTATCCGTCTGCGCAAAAACATTAGCTGCTATCAATAAAAACAAAACAACAAAAACAACTCTCTTCCTCTCTCCGTGCCTTTGTGTCCTCTGTGCCTTTGTGAGAGATCTTTGCCAACTCTTCTGCCAGCACAGTCTAGTCATTCTTACCGCCGCGGTTTTTTAAAAATCTTTCTCTCGCAAGAGCCGCATCCTGCTTAATTTTATCGTCGGGCTCTACAGGTGTATCAATATAATTTGGTTTTGTTTCCTTTTTAGTTGATTTTTTTCTCTTTTTAATGTGAATAACAAGCGGCAGAGCGCAGATAAATCCCAGAACAAACATGGTAAATATAGTAATAAAAATGGGGACTTGTTCAAGTTTGGCAAAACCAAAACTAATATCGCATTTATTTTCCAGATTAAATGTTATAAAAACAAGGAATAAGGCAAAAACCGCAATAAAAACTATTAAACGCCAGGGCATATTTTTTTAATCTCCTTTGATCGAAGTGTGTTTCCCTTCAAGGATGAAAATGTCAGCCTGCCAAAAGAGCCAATCATCGAGCCGGGACCGGGAACTGCCACCATTTCGTCTTTTTCTGTCCTTGTTATTAATTCATCGGCATTTTTTCGGGAAATCCCCTCTACTAATACTGTTTCTGTGCTTCCAATCCTTTTTTTTAACAATTCGGCGGTGTGTTTTTCCTGCAAAGCTATCACCCTGGACAGCCTTTCGAGCTTAATTTCCTCGCTGATTCTATCCGGCAGATCGAAAGCTTTTGTACCTTCCCTTGGATTAAAATGGTACATATATGAATAAAGGAACTTGACTTCTTCCATTAGATTGAGGGTTTGCCTGACATCTTCCTCTGTTTCGCCGGGAAAACCTACCATAATATCTGTAGAAATGGTAATTTCCGGCATTGCGGAGCGGATTTTCCTTACCAGTTCCAGAAAATGCCCTGCTGTATAGCCGCGGTTCATCGCTTTTAATACATTGTCTGAAGCACTCTGAACCGGCAAATGCAAATGACGGCAGAAAACCCTGTTTGCCGCCATTACTTCTATTGTATCTGGAGAAAAATTAGCGGGGTTCGCAGAAAGAAAACGTATCCAGCTTATACCGGCTTTTTCCGCCTCTATCGCGGCAATTTTTAATAAAGCGCTAAAGCCGATGTTTTCTTTCCATAAATAACTGTTTACATTCTGCCCCAAAAGGGTAATCTCGCGCACCCCTCTTTCCCCCACAAGACGGATTTCCTGCGCTATATTCTGAGGATCGCGGGATACTTCCCTGCCCCGTACATACGGAACAATGCAGTAGGAGCAGAAATTATTGCAGCCGTGCATAATGGGAACAAAACTGCGAAACATCGATTCTTCATGATGCAGATTGGAAAAAGAGAATACGGCGTTTTCGTTAATATCAAAGTCTACCTTTGTGCCGTTTTCCGCGGCTTCAAGTATCAAAGGAAAAGACGAGCGGGCAAATGTACCCATCACATAATCCACATGCGGGTGATACATTTTTTTTAGCTTTTCACCTAACCTTTGCGCCATACAACCGGCAATAACAAGCGTGAATTTATGCTTTCTTTTTTTATAACCCGCATAATGCGCAATACGGCTAAGCGTGCGCCTTTCCGCTGTCTGCCGCACAGAGCAGGTGTTAATAAGAACAAGGTCTGCATTTAGCCCGTCTTGAGCTTCAGTCCAGCCGCGCTCCCTGCAGGCAAGAGCCAATGCCGCGGATTCCGCGCTGTTCATCTGACAGCCGTATGTTTCAAAAAAATATTTCATTAAGAGCGTTTTTTAAGGCCGATAAAAAATTTAATTCCGTTCCAGATACCCAATGCCAAAAGACCAAACGCGCCGATGCTAAGAAGTGTTCCGCAAACCGCGGTTACAACCGGGATATTGATTTTGGAAAGCAGAGCAAGCGCGCCTGCCGCCGTTATCACAATACCGGCTTTTCTGTCCGCGGGATCTTTTGATAAAATTGAAATTATGCCGAACAAACAAACCGCTCCTCCTATAACAAGACCCAGTCCCCTAAAACGCGCAAAGACCTGCAGGAGAAACAAAAACACACCGCCGACAGTGAAGGCGATTGCGGTCATGCCCGTTCTTGACAAAGTTGCCGCAGAAGGCACATCGTTAACTTGTTTAAGATCATCATCCATATTTTTCTCCTTTATTTTTTTGCAGCATCAGCTACATTTTGCAAAAGCATGGCAATAGTCATAGGTCCAACCCCGCCGGGTACAGGCGTAAAAAAGCCCGCTTTTTGAGCAACAGCAGGATCAACATCTCCGCAAAGACGATAACCTTTTTGCGCAGATGAATCCTCTACCCTGTTTATTCCTACATCTATTACCGCGGCTCTTTCTTTAATCATATCAGGTTTTATCAGATTTGGCTTTCCCGCGGCGGCAATTATAATATCAGCCTGTAAGGTGTAACGCGCCAGGTCTTTTGTTCCTGTGTGGCAAAGAGTTACCGTCGCGTTATATTCACGGCGTATCAAAAGATTTGCTAATGGTTTTCCTACTATATTTGATCTTCCAACAATTACAGCATGAGAACCGGAAATGGGAATATTATATTCACGCAGCAGCATTAAAACTCCATGAGGCGTACACGGTAAAAATCCGGGGCGGCCCAAAATCATGTTACCGACAGAATCAGGATGAAAACAATCAACATCTTTATGGGGAGCAACAGCATCATTTATTTTTTCTTCGTTAATGTGTTTGGGTACTGGAGACTGAACCAAAATACCGTGAACTTTATCATCCCTGTTAAGCTCTGCTATTATGGACAGAAGCTGATCTTCGCTTGTATCTTCAGGCAATCTTATATCGCGGCTTTCCATACCGGCTTCCCCAAGCGCCTTATCTTTGGATTTAACATAGGACATACTTGCCGGGTCATCTCCTACAAGCACTACAGCAAGACAGGGCATTATTCCCTTTTCCTTTAATGCCGTACTTTGTACTTTTACACTCTCTCTGATTTTTAATCCAAGAGCTTTGCCGTCCATAATAATAGCTGACATTATATTCTCCTTAAAGGTAATATTACCATAAAACGTCCGGATTGTGCTTTAATGGAAAACTCGCCGTCTGTAACTCTGTTGCTCAATCCAAAAAAACCACGATCCCAGGGCAGAGCATCAAGCTGCCACTTTAATCCGCTGCTTTTAGCCTGCCACGGTCCGTCTCCAAGCGGAAACACGGACACTAACGCGTCTTTTTCAAGGACGCAGTTAATTTCATCTTCGAAACAGCGTATGTCTGCTGTGTCTGTAATCCACCGGCTGGGAAAAATATCCCTCTCCAAAAGCGAACGGATCCCAAAAAGATGATCTATCCTGCCGCCGCCGCCGCCGATTATCCAAAAACTATCGCATCCCTGTTCAATAATATGCGAAACGGCAAGTTCCGTATCGGTATAATCCTTGTTTTGCTCCGCGCGAATTATGCGCTCCTTTGGATAAGAAGCAAGACGCTCACCCGAAGAAACGTCTGTATCACCAAGCGAATCCATATCGCCTATTACCCAGTGCGGCTTAAAGCCCGCTTTTTCTGCCGCAATAAGCCCTGAATCTGCCGCAACGATGAGCGCGTCTTCCTTTAAAAGCGGCTTTACAATCTGTGAAGGCGGTCCATCCCCGCCCGTAAAAATAATTCCCAGCAAACAATTACCTTTTATCGTATATATAGTATACTTAGTCAGCAAGGAAAAATCAATTGATGAAAACTATTGATCCTGTTTTAAAAGAAATCGCCTCTATTTTTGACTCTTACGGAAAAGAGCTCTACCTTGTAGGCGGAGCTGTAAGGGATATGCTGAGGGGAAAAAAGATTCATGATTGGGACCTTGCGACATCTGCCACACCAGAGGAAGTAACCGGCATGATGAGAAGCGCAGGGGGCAAGGTAATTCCTACAGGCATAAAACACGGAACGGTTACAGTAATTTACAAGGCGCAAATGGAAATTACTACATTCAGAACAGAGGCAGATTATACAGACGGGCGGAGACCTGACAAAGTTCATTATGCTGCCACCATAAAAGAAGATCTTTCCAGGCGCGATTTTACAATGAACGCAATAGCTTTACGCCTTACAGACGGCGAAATAGCAGACCCGTTCGGCGGCGCAAAAGATATAAAAGCCGGGATTATCCGCTGTGTGGGAAACGCGGACGAAAGGTTCGGCGAAGACGGCCTTCGCCCATTACGCGCCGTGCGTTTTGCTTCCCAGCTTGGTTTTAAAATAGAAAAAAATACTTTAAACGCTATAAACGGCGCGCTTGGCGTATGCGCTAAAGTTTCATGGGAGCGGGTCCGAGACGAGATTGATAAAATATTAAACTCCCCTGTGCCTTCACTGGGATTTCTCTTAATGGAAAAAACAGGGCTTTTAAAACTTTTTTTAAACGAACTTGCTTTATGCCGCGGTATTGAACAGAAAGGTTTTCATAATTTTGATGTATTGGATCATTCTTTGTATGCCTGTGATTATGCCGCCGCAAAAGGCTATTCAAAAGAACTGCGTCTTGCCTCCCTTTTCCATGATGTTGGAAAACCAAAAGTCCGCGAAATGGATAATGGTGTATGGTCCTTCCACCGTCATGAAGAAGTATCTTCTTCCATGTGCCGCGAAATTATGAATCGCCTGCGTTATTCCAACGCGGAAATTGACAAAGTTTGCCATCTTATAAAAGAACATATGTTTTTTTACACGGAAGATTGGACAGATGCCGCCGTGCGCAGATTTATAGCCCGTATAGGAGAGGAACACTTAAAAGACATTTATCTTCTTCGCTTCTGTGATGTTTACGGTTTTTCAGGGAAACCCCCTGATTCCCGTTTTCTAATGGATTTAATAAGCAGGGTAGAAAAAACATTGGCGCAGGGAAGAGCTTTTACTCTTAAAGACCTTGCAGCAGGCGGGGATGATTTAAAAACGCTTGGTATCCCTGCCGGCAAAATAATGGGGAACATTTTAAAGGAATTACTGGAAACCGTACTCGACGACCCTCAGCAAAACACACGGGAAAAACTGCTGGAAATAGCGATGAAGATCTACAATGAAAGATAACTATGGGGCAGTATTACTGTACTTTATCGCGTAAGTACCTGTGGCTCCGCCTCTTTCTTTAGCGCGTACCCTAAGTAAGATAACACAGTTTTCTTCGGGTTCAAAAGTTTGTCCGTCTTCATCAAAATAAAATAATATATCATTTTCGTCCAGAAAACCATCAACTTCTACATCCAATGTTTTAGTCTCGTCCAAATAAAAATAATAAGTTAAAGCAGAATTAACCTGTAATGAATACCAATCTTCACCGAGCGGATCGTTAATTTCGCCATTTTTCCATTCATTATGTGCAAGCGCTTCGGGATATTCAACATCAACGGTAATTGAGCCAAAGTTTATAATTGCAGAAGAGCCCGCAGTCCATGAATTATCTAAATCTTTTTTCACAGAGCCAAAAATAAAACCGGCTTCAATTTCAAAATACAATACCGTCGGATTGGTATTTTTTAAAAACATATTCCATTTGCCTTCTTTTACTTCGGAATTTTTAACGAGCTGCGATAAATCCGAATCTGAATATGCATTAATAATTACTTCAGATGGTTCTGCAGGAATTCCGTAATCTATAACATTAAAATCAGCACTTACCGTACCTTTAAAGAATCCGGGCATTGCATCGCTTGTGCTGAAAACAATTCCATAACTGCCTACCAGCCCTCCCCAAAAACTCTGAACTTTAATTTCAACAACGCCATCTTCTTCTGCAATAAAAGACCTAAACGAATCTTCCCAGCAATCGTAATCATCCAATATTTCTATCGGATCATCAAAATCATCAAATAAATATCCCAAATGGCGTTCTTCTGCAAAAATATTTTCTCCGTCTTTATAATCTGCGGTTAATTTTATATTAAGATCTTTAGTTTCATCGCCCCAAATGTCATCATTCCACCAGATAAAATATTCGGTTCTTTCTTCTACATCAAAATAATATATATTTGTCCCGCCTATTTTTATCATCTGACTGTCTACCCATACATTTTCTGTAAGCTCAACAGGGTCATTATCAACAACGCCGCCGTTTAAATCCTTGCAGCCCGCAAATGTTAATAAAATGAAAACTACCGGTATTAAAACCAATGTGCTTCTCTTAAACATAATCCGCTCCTTTTAATCTTTTTCTTTTAACAATGCATCGTTATTTAATACTTTAAATGAAATTGCTTTTGGAGATTTTATATCGCGTATTACAATGCCTTCTTTATCAAGACCGCTTGGATATTTACCTTTTGCTTTTTCCAGCAGTGTTTCCAGCGAATAGTCAAATGCCTCGCCGCGTTCTTCCAGGGGAACAGTTTTTAAGCCTAAATCGGCGCATGTTTTAACGGCATCATCATAGGAAAGATAGCGGTTTGCATCCCAGTCCTTAACATCAAAGACATTCCATTCTATCTCGGCAAGACGCAGTTTGTTTTTTTGTATTCCGGGACCTATTATTTCCCCTGTAATAACCAGATTTTTACCGTACTTTGCGAATTTTTCTTTTAAGCCGTATTTGTAAACGGGCAGCCAGTAAAGGGCGCCCTCTTCGTCTTTTATTTCCTTGTTTCTGCTGCAGCATCCAATCTTGCCGTCTATATAGTAGACAATCCCCGATGTGCCGTCCATTTTTGTTGTGATATAGTACGGTTTTCCCTTGAGCTGCTCCAAAAGTTCCAGTGCAGACTGTATGCGGATTTCGTCGGAAGCGGGTATTCCGTGCGGACGATCTCCCATGATTGTTCCGCCGGCATTGGCTGTTTCCGGAATATACCATTTTTTAACATTGAGTTTTTCTGTTACATCGCTGCCGGCTTCACATCCTTCCAGTTCCGGGAATTTTTCCAGCGGCAGCAATAACCCCTGCGATAACTGACCGCGCATTTTCATTGTGCGGATTCTAAAACCTATGCCGTTATCGGCATTATCGCGGAATGAAGAAGCGCGCAAAAATTCATAACGTTCATCCAGAGGAAGAAAGCTGTCTACCTCAAAATAAACGCCCATATCTCCCGCTTTAAATTCGCCTTTTTTTGCAACACACTGCCACCCCATAACATGAGCAAGTTCAAGAAAATCCGAATCCGCAATGGGACTAATTTCTTTTACTTTTTGAATTGTAACCAATGACCTCATAATATCCCTTGAGCCTCCGCTTACTCGTCGTCTTTAAATTTTTCCGCAAAATCAGAAATCATGCTTTGAAGAATACCAAGACATCTTTTAAAGAAAGGTTTAAAATTATCAGGATTAGCCAAAAACAACGATGTCTCCAGTAAAACAAGTTCTTTTTCTTCCCTAATAAAAATTTTTCCCAGTTTATAATCTGCATTAACGGCATTTGCCGCTTCCAGATGTTTTATTACATCTTCTTCTGAACTTAATTCACAGCCGTATACCGCCTGTATTCTGAAATATTCCGTATCATTTTCGTCTATATACAGGAAATATTTATCTCCTTCGTATTTAAATTCAATATCGCCGTCTTCGTCAAGATAGCCGGTGAATCCTTCTTCTTTTAAGTAATCAAGATAAAGCTTTTGCAGCTGCTCCTTGTTCATTTTCACCTCCAAAATACGCGGATAATAACAGTTTTTCACACCAATTTCATTTTGTCAACATTAATTTTGCGCCGTTAATTCTTCCCAGGCAGCTTTTGCGGCTTCCTGCTCTGCGCTTTTTTTATTTCTGCCTGTTCCTGTGCCGTAAACAGTATCTTCTATTTTTACTTCCATCCAGAAAATGCGCTCATGTTCAGGACCGGCGCGTTTTACCATATTGTATTCCGGGTAACAGCGGAATTGCCTTTGGCAGAATTCCTGTAAAATTGATTTATAGTCTTTATGATAATTGGCGCCGGTTGCCTTATTAATATGCGGCAGAATGCAGCGGCTTACAAAATCAAAAACCGCCTTATAACCGGAATCAAGATAGAGCGCGCCTATCAGCGCCTCCATGGCATCGGCTAAAATTGCCTTTTTTTTTCTGCCGCCGGAAAGCTCTTCTCCCTTGCCCAAAAGCAGCATTTCATCAATACGCAGCTCCCCTGCAATATTGGAAAGAATATCTTCGCTTACAACAACAGCTTTTATTTTAGCCAGCTCCCCTTCGCTTTTTTCCTTAAAAGTCTGATACAGAAGAGTCGCGCAAACCGCGCCAAGAATGGAATCGCCCAGGAATTCCAGGCGTTCATTGTTATTTTTATTGCCTGTTTCATTTGAAACAGATCGGTGCATAAAAGAAAGATTTAAAAGATCGATACTTTTAAATTTAAAACCGGCGGCTTTTTGGAAAGCCGCCAGCTTCTTTTTTCTTTCGTTACTGAGGTTAGTTTTATTGGTTTTGCTGGGATTTAATAAAGTCGTATGCGTCCTGTACCGTTACGAATCCATTGGCTTTTTCATCGGGAATGCTGATGCCCATTTGCTCCTCGATGGCATAAACCAATTCGTATGTGTCAAGCGAATCCGCGCCAAGGTCCTGACGAAATGACGCGTCCATTTTAATCTTCCCCTCATCAACACCGAGCTTTTCGGCGATGAGTTTTTTCATTTTTTCAAACAATTCGTCCATTTTTGTCCCCTCCTAGGGTACGATTACCTGCTTTCCGCGATAATAACCGCATTTGGGGCAAACACGGTGCAAAAGAACCTTGTTGCCGCAAGTGCCGCAATTAATCATCGTAGGCGCGGTAAGCTTCATGTTGATAGACTGCCGACGGCTAGTCCTGGCTTTTGATGTTTTACCTCTGGGTACTGCCATAATTCAACCTCTCTAAATATTAGTTTTAATCTAGCAAAAAACTGTATTTTTGTCAAGACGTTTTTCTGAATTTTGTCAATTTAATTTTGACAAACAAATTCTATATATCTACAGGATACTTATCTTTTAAAGCTTTGGCAACTAGCGGAGGGACCATTCCGTGAAGATTCCCGTTAAAAGAAGCCAATTCCTTTATTGACGAAGAACGGATTACAAAATACTCAGGATCCGTGGTCATAAAGATGGTTTCTATGCCGGGATCAAGCGTCCTGTTCATCATGGACAGCTCAAATTCATAGGAAAAATCCTCAAGCCCGCGTACCCCCCTAACCAGCAGTTTTATGCCCATTTTATTCAAAAAATCCACTACAAGGCTTTCACATACGGCAACGGTTATGTTTTTCCTGTCTTTTACAAGCTCACGTATCATAAAAGCCCGTTCTTCGGCGGAAAAAAGGTACTTTTTCTGCTTATTTTCTGCTACTACCACCACAAGTTCCTCAAAAATAGAGGCAGCGCGCTGAATTACATTAATATGCCCCGATGTAGGAGGGTCAAAAGACCCCGGGAAAGCAGCTTTCATCATAAATCTAGCATATCAATGTAGATATATCAGGTCAAGTCAAAATTGGAGTTTTGCCGGGTTTAATTAATGTAACCAAATAAAATGTTGACAATTTTAATTATATAATGTACAGTGACTTTATGAAAAGTAAAATAATCCTTCTAATATCAGCTTTTACAGCGATATTGGTGATTTCCTGCAGTTCTGTAGAACCTGCCCCAGAGGACACTTTTGTGGAGATAAACCAGCAAAGTAATACGTTTGATCCTGCAAGGGTAAGCCAGATGCACTATGCTTCCACCAGGGAAGAGGTACAGCAGTTTATAAATAATCTAAACCAGATAATCAGAAATCGTAATTTTAATGCCTGGAGGGATGTATTATCCCAGGAATATATTGATACATATTCTTCCGCGGAAAATCTTCACCGGATATCGGAACAGCCTCTAATGAAAAGGACAAATACAGTCTTAAGAAATCTGAATGATTATTTTACCCATGTTTTTGTACCATCCAGAAACCCTGACAGAATTCAGATTAATAACATAGACATTGAATTTATCCGCGAAAACAGGGTAAGGGCATTCGCAATCAGGGTAAACAACGCGGGCGAAGAACACCGCGAAATTCTATATGACCTCGAAAAAATCAATAATAGTTGGAAAATCATCAATTAATTAAAGGAGTACTTTATGTTTTTATTTAAACGTTTTTTAATTTTGGCTGTAGTTGCTGTAGTTTTTACAGTATCCGCTGCCGCTCAGCAAACTGTCGAAGAATCCTATCTGCAGGAAACAATAGAGGTAATGATTATCAGGGAAACCGCAAGGTCGCAATCCAGAGAGCAAAAATTAATTTCCATTGAGTACATTAAAGAAGCCATTGAACGCGGAAACAGAAACGACGAAATCCGCCAGACATTGGCGTTTCTTGCCAGCGAAGGCAGCAGGTCTGTAGCAAGGGAAAACAATCGTGTTGTAAACAATTTCCCCGATGTCAGGCGGCAGGCGGTAAGATATCTGGGGCAGATGGGCTCCGAAGAAGCCAGGAAATCTCTTATTGATGTAATAACTTCTGAAAGAGAACCTATGGTTCTTCAGGAAGCGATTAAATCCCTGGGAGATATAGGAACAAACGAAAATAACGAAACAGTCGCGCATATCGCATGGGTTATGAACAGGACAAGTAACTTAAATCCTGATAACCTTATGGCGCTTGCCACGATTGACGCATTCGAAAAAATAGCGAATAAAAACGGCGGGTTAAATTCTCCCGATGCAGTTCATACGCTTATCCGTATTTCAGAAGGCAATTACATTACGCCGGTAAAAGAACGGGCAAGACAGTTAATAGCCGACTTACGCACTTACGGCAGATAAGATCACTTATACGGAGCGATGTTCTTAGGTTTCCTGTACCGGAAAAAAGTCTTCGCTCTCGTAGGGGAAAGCGGCACAGGCAAAAGTTTCTGCGCAAAACTTGTTGCTCACAAGTACAGAGTCGATTTTATAATTGATGACGGGCTATTAATCAAAGACAATCGTATACTTGCAGGTCACTCGGCAAAAAAAGAAAATTCTTTTCTTTCGGCAGTAAAAGTCGCGCTTTTTGACGAAAAATCCCACAGGGACGAAGTTGCCCGCAGATTGCAGACAGAAAAGTTCAAACGCATTCTGCTTTTGGGAACATCGGAAAAAATGGTAAATAAAATCGCTGTACGCCTGCAGCTTCCGTCTCCTTCCAAAATAATCAGAATCGAAGATATCACAACAAAAGAAGAGATTGAAAAAGCCATCAGATCCAGGCGCATAGAAGGTAAACATGTTATCCCTGTTCCGTCCATCGAGGTAAAAAAAAGTTATTCCAATATCTTTTTTTCCGCAATACAAATTTTCAGAAGGCGGGTAACGCCTGCCAGCATTCCCACCCTGCATGAAAAATCAGTAGTAAGACCTGCATATTCCAAGCGCAGCAAAGTGCTGATTACACAATCCGCCTTAAGCCTTTTGGTCATTAATTGTGTTGAGGATTACAATAAAGACATTAAAATAAAGAAGATATTGGTAAAAGACGCGGATATAGGTTACCGTCTGATAATCACAATTGATGTCCCCTACGGCATCGAGCTAGGCGATAATATTCAGGAAATGCAGCAGTATATAATCGACGATATCGAACGCTATACGGGCATATTAATCGAAGAAATAAATATTATTATAGACAAAGTTATTGAGACGGAGTGATTTTCTTTTTCTTTCTGCGTCTTTTGCGTTTTGGCTTATCTTCTGCGGCTGGCGCCTTTACAACAGGTCTTTTTATGGTTAAACCCCGGGAAGAAAGGAATTTTTTTACAGAATGTTCCAGTTCATAACGCGGAGGATTCATGGGAAGAACAAAATTGCGGGCAAGTTTATATATTTCTTTATAGTTTTCTATTGGACCTGATTTTAAACTGTCCGCTGAGAGACCTGCTTCGCTTTCAAGATAATCATTGAACAGGGAACCAAGCGCCTGACCGCGGCGGTTTTCCGCGCCTTTAAGGTTTGCCATGCTTTGCAGATAATTTTTTCTAAAGACGGCATTCTTCTTCATAAGATGAGCTGCCTGAGGCTGCAGAAAAGCATACAGTCCCATTTTATCCAGCAAATCTACAATATCCGCGGCTTTATCTGAATGTATAATTTTAAAGATTTCTTCTGTAAGGCGGGAGGGCGAAATTGTAACAAGCAAATTTGATTGATTCGATATTTTCATTTTTAAATTCAAGGGAAGAGAAAAACCTGTTTTTGCGGCATATTTTGAAGCGCGGATCATTCTTACAGGATCATCTGTAAAAATTTCAGAAAGAGCGATAATCGGTTTAATCTGCCTTTTTTTTATATCGTTCATGCCGCCTACATAATCAACAACAATCTGCTGTTCGGGATCATAATACAGCGCGTTAAGAGTAAAATCGCGGCGTTGCACATCTTCATCAATTGTGCCGAATGTATTGCTGGTATGCCCGTCTTTCAGGGAGCGGAATGTAGAAACCTCAAAAACCCTCTGTCCAAAATAAACATGCACAAGCCTGAAACGCCGGCCTATAATTCTGGAATTTCGGAATATCTTTTTAATACGTGTAGGACTTGCCGCGCTGACAATATCAAAATCTTTAGGCTTTTTTCCAAGTATTAAATCACGGACAGCGCCGCCTACTATATATGAATCATAACCCGCGCTTTTTAATTTTCTTACAATGCTTACGGCTTCACCGTCAACATCGGCAAAGTTTATGCCATGCTCATTACTGGTGTAAATAACAGCTTTTTTTTCAATTTTGCCGTCTTTTGCGACAGAGTATCTGTATCTCATTCACTCTTTTTTTTAATCCATGAAAGAAGGTTGTCAATTACTTCTTCACGATTGGTTTCATTTAATGTTTCATGCCTGGCTCCGGGATACAGCACAAACTCACAATCTTTAATCCCCAGGTTTCTGTATGCGCTCACAAGCGCGGTAGGACTTTTCCCCATATCGCCCACAGGGTCGGCGCTTCCGGAAAAAACATATACCGGCAGAGAGCGGTCTATTCTGTTCATTGCATCATTACGGTGAATGTTATAAAGCAATCTGGCAATATCCCGGTAAAAACCAGTAGAACAGAGAAAACCGCAGTGGGGATCTGCAACATACTTATCTACTTCTTTATTGTCACGGCTAAGCCAGTCAAATGCTGTACGGTTGGGTTTGAATGATTTATTATAAGGTCCGTCCGCTAAAGACCTGGCTAAACGAGACCCATTATGCTGCCCAAAAATTGCCGCAAGCATTGTCATAATTGGAATTCCGGCTTTTACCATAAAATCACCGGGTCCCTTTGAGCCTGACAGAATACAGCCGTCTATTTTTAAATTATCTGAATATTCGATATAATTCTGAACAATAAACGAACCCCAGGAATGGCCAAGAAGGAACAGAGGCGCATTTGTTGACTTGCGTATTTCTTTATTTATGGAATGAATATCGGCTGTGACAAAAATAAAACCATTGCCGTCCGCGCAATGCCCCAAAAGCCCGCCTTTATCTTTGGTATTTATATTAAGATCCGCACTTTTACCATGACCGCGCTGATCCGCTGCCCATACTTCAATTCCTTCTTCGGTTAATTTTTCGGCAAGATAGCGGTAACGAAAAGCATGTTCTGCCATGCCATGAACGATGTGAAGTACAGCCCTGATCTTTCCTTCCGGTGTCCAGCGATACAGGCAGAGTTTAGTCCCATCGTGGCTTTCAAAATAAGTTTCATTCTGAACCATGCTGTTATTGTAGCGATATTATTGGGTTTTGGCAATGTATATTGGTTGAATTGTTTTCATAAAAAAAGTAATATTCATTATGGACACAATCGCTAAAGCTTATGACCCTAAATCCTTTGAGGATCGCATCTATGCCCTTTGGAAGCAAGCGGGAGCTTTTTCCCCAAAGAAAAGCAATCTGCCGTTGGAGCCATTTGTCGTAGTAATTCCTCCGCCGAATGTTACGGGGGTGCTGCATCTGGGACATGGGCTTAACAACAGTTTACAGGATATAATTGTACGTTTTCACAGAATGACAGGCGCGCCAACCTTGTGGGTGCCAGGCACCGATCATGCGGGGATTGCCACGCAGAATGTTGTTGAACGAAAACTTAAAGAACAGGGAAAAAGCCGCCGGGAACTGGGACGAGAAAAATTCCTGGAAGAAACATGGAAAGTAAAAAATGAACATCACGCGATTATTACAAAACAACTGGAAAAAATAGGAGCCAGCGTTGACTGGACAAGAGAACGCTTTACCATGGATGAAGGTCTTTCCCATGCAGTGCGGGAAGTTTTTGTCACATTGTACGAGCGCGAACTTTTATACAAGGGAAATTATCTTGTTAACTGGTGCACATCCTGCGGTACTGCCCTTGCCGATGACGAAGTTGAACATGAAGACACTGCGGGAAAAATGTACCACCTGCGCTACTTTTTGGCAGGAAACAGCGAAAAATACATAGAAATAGCCACAACCCGCCCGGAAACAATGTTAGGCGACACCGCTGTCGCCGTCCACCCGGAAGATGAACGCTACAGCGAATTTAAGCAGCGGGGAGCATCCTTCCGCCTGCCGCTGACAGACAGGGACATCCCCCTCATCTTTGACACCTATGTTGAGCGCACCCTTGGAACAGGAGCGTTAAAGGTTACCCCGGCTCATGATCCCAATGACTGGGAACTTGGAAAAAAACACAATTTAAAAGTTATCAATATCCTTAACCCGGACGGAACATTAAACGAAGAAGTGCCTGAAAAATACCGCGGCTTGTCAGTAAAAAAAGCGCGTCTTGCCGTAATTGAAGATTTAATAACGGGCGGCTGGTTTGTAAAAGAAGAACCTATTAAACACTCGGTCGGGCATTGTTACCGCTGCCGCACAGTAATAGAGCCATTCCTCTCACTGCAATGGTTTGTAAAAATGAAGCCATTGGCAGAAAAAGCGCTTGCCTGCTGGCAAAATGGCGAAATTATCTTCTACCCCAAAAAATGGGAAAACACCTATAAACACTGGATGGAAAATATCAGGGACTGGTGCATCAGCCGCCAGCTTTGGTGGGGACACCGCATTCCCGCATGGACCTGCGCAGATTGCGCTAAACTGCACGTTTCCCGCAGCGACCTTGAAACCTGCCCGGATTGCGGCAGTAAAAACATCGAGCAGGACCCTGACGTACTGGACACCTGGTTTTCAAGCTGGCTTTGGCCATTCAGCACATTGGGCTGGAAAAATTCCAATATTCCCAATCCTGTGGATCTGGGTCTCTACTACCCCACCACAGCTCTTATAACAGCTTACGACATTATATTTTTCTGGGTTGCGCGGATGATCATGGCAGGACTTGAGTTTACCGGGAAGGCGCCGTTTCGCGACATATACATTCACGGGCTTGTGCGGGACAAGCAGGGGCGTAAAATGAGCAAGTCGCTCGGCAACGGACTTGATCCTCTGGAACTTGTAGACGAGTTCGGCGCAGACGCAATGAAGTTTACACTTGCCTTTATGTGCGCTCAGGGACAGGATGTCCTTGTTGACAAAGAATCTTTTAAAATGGGCTCCAAATTCGCAAACAAGGTCTGGAATGCAAGCCGCTATATTTTAATGAATATGGAAGGCAGAAAAACAATAAAAAATCCGCATCTTATCGCGGCAGACAAATGGATTTATTCACGGCTTAACAGCGCGGCAAAATCCATGAGAGAAGCATTTCTTTCCTACCGTTACAATGACGCGGCGCAAACTTCCTATGAATTTTTCTGGAATGATTTCTGCGACTGGTATGTAGAAGCGACAAAACTTTCCATGAAGGGCACAGATGAAGATGACAAAGACCGCGCGGCAACTGTATTGCTGGATGTATTAACAACCTCACTTAAACTGCTTCATCCGCTGCTGCCGTTTTTAACAGAGGAGCTTTACCAAAAACTGCCTCATACTCACGCTCTGCTTATTGATTCTCAGTACCCATGTTATGATGAAAAACTTTATTCCCCAACAGAAGAAAAAAACTTTTCTTTTCTTCAGTCGCTTGTCAGCATGATACGCACTATGCGAAGCGAATGCGGCATAACGGCGGATAAAAAACTGCGCGTCCTTGTGCGTCCTGGCAAAGAACAGGAAACGCCCATTACAGAAAACAGGGAGTTAATAAAACTGCTGGCAGGTATCGGAGATCTGTCCATTGAAGCCGCAGGCGATACAAAACGTCCTGAAGGTTCAATCGGCATGGCGGGCAGCGGATTTGAAGCATTTGTATTTATAGGAGAGGCTGTGGAACTTTCAGCATTAAAAAAGAAGTTCACAAATGATCTTGAAAAAGATCGCAAGTATATCGAAACACTGCGCGTAAAACTTGCAAACGAACAGTTTGTAAAAAACGCGCCTGCTCTTCTTGTAGAAGAGCAAAAAACAAAGCTGGATGAGACGCTTAAGCGTACAGAAAAATTCGAAAACTATTTAAAGGACATCTAATGAATACTGAACAAATGGATCAACTAAGCGGAACTCGGCTGGCTCCGTATATACAGCTTGCAACATATTTAATAGGATATTCGCGCGAAGGCGGCGGCAATATGTTCCGCCATCAGCTTGATACAATGTCAATTCTTATTGATTACAAATACATAGAGCCGGTATTGCTAAAAGCATCGCTTGTCCATGATATTCTGGAAGATATTCCGGATTTTAACCACAATGTTTTGCTGTCCATAGATTTTGAAAGTTACGCCGTGTACAATCTGGTTCAGGAAGTTTCCCGCCGTCACGGAGAAACTAAACCTGAGTTTCTTACGCGAATAAAAGAATCAGGCTCCAATAACGCAAAGATTCTAAAAGTTGCAGACCGTATCTCCAACATGATTTCTTTGGGTTTTGTAAACAATCTTGAGTTCGTAGAACGTTATATCAATGAAACAGAAAAATACCTGCTTCCCATCGCTGCAGAAGTTAACAATAATATGCTGACAGAGCTGACAGACCTTGTAAGTTCCAGAAGAAAATATTTACAGGATTTTCGCAATTTAACTTAGTATGCAACAATCTAACCCTTTACTGCAAAAAATAAAATCTCCACAGGATATTAAAAAACTGACTTCCCGCGAATTAAATCTTCTTGCGCATGAAATAAGGGAGCAAATTGTTTCTACAGTAGCAGGCAACGGCGGACACTTGTCCTCCAATCTGGGAGTAGTAGAACTAAGTATCGCGCTGCACCGTGTTTTTAATTCGCCGGATGATAAAATCGTCTGGGATGTAGGGCATCAATGTTATGCGCATAAACTGCTGACAGGCCGCCTTGATTCTTTTCCTCTCCTTCGCAAACAAAACGGGCTTGCCGGTTTTCCAAAACTGAGCGAAAGCGAACATGACAGTTTTAATACAGGACACGCCTCCACATCAATTTCCGCCGCTCTTGGACTTCTTGCAGCAGGCAGAATACAGGGCAGTAAAATGCATTCAATTGCCGTTATAGGAGACGGCGCGCTTACAGGAGGACTTGCTTACGAAGCATTGTCTCACGCGGGGCATCTAGGGCTGCCCCTTGTTGTGATTCTTAATGACAATAAAATGTCAATTAGCCGCAATGTGGGCGGATTGTCAAAATATTTAAGCCGTCTTTCCATGAAGGCAAAATATCAAACCTTCCGGCGGCATTTTGACGCAATGGCAAAAAAAATACCTTTTGTAGGAAATGCTTTTTTTAATCTTGTAGTAAGGCTAAAAAGAGCGGTTAAAGCCGTTTTTTACATTGATAATTTTTTTGTAGACCTTGGCTTTGAATATGTAGGACCTATCGGAGGGCACAATATACAGCTTCTTATTGAAGTTCTGCAGGATGTAAAAAAACTAAACCGTCCTGTAGTAGTTCATGTTATTACCCGCAAGGGCAAAGGATTTAATTACGCCGAAGACGCGCCTGACAGTTATCACGGAGTTGGTTCATTTTCTGTTGACGGCGGTTTGGCTGATACCGGAGGGCCGCTCTCAAGTTTTACGGAGGCTTTTTCAAAATCTTTATTATCATTGGCAGAAAAAGACAAACGCATTATCGCTGTTACCGCCGCAATGAAAACAGGAACAGGGCTTTCTGATTTTGCATCTGCTTTTCCGGAGCGTTTTTTTGATGTAGGCATTGCGGAAGAACACGCTGTAACCTTTGCCGCAGGTCTTGCTGCTCTTAATTTAAAACCGGTTGTCGCCGTTTATTCAACTTTTGTTCAGCGTGCAGTTGATCAGATTATCCATGATGCCGCTCTTCAAAAAATGCCTGTTGTTTTTGCCCTGGACAGATCCGGTTTTGTGGGAGCCGACGGTGAAACACATCAGGGGCTTTTTGATATACCGATTTTCCGAAGTACGCCGAATATGACACTTCTCGCTCCCGCCAGCGAAAACGAAATGATGCTGATGTTTGCCTGGGCTTTAAATGACAATTGTACGGGACCCGCAATAATCCGCTACCCAAAAGCGCAGTGCCCCATAGAAATTGACGCTTTCTCCCTGCCGCTGGAAAGGGGACGCGGGGTTTGGGTCACAAAGGGCGAAAAAAGAGATGTGTGTCTTGCCTTTACGGGAAGTCTTTACTCTGAAGCGCTTGAAGCGTCACAATCGCTGAAAAACAACGGGATAGAAGCCGACCTTTACAATCTTAGATTTTTAAAACCCATAGACGAAGATTATCTTGCAGAAATTATGAACAGCTACAAACTTACAGTTTTTATAGAAGAAGGTTTAAGAGAAGGCGGTTTTGGAGAATATGCCGCTTCCCTTGCCCTAAAACGCAACATCAAAACAAAGATCGCAGCTCTTGCTGCGGAAGGCAGTTTTCTTGAAGAAGATAAGGCATTGGGTACAAGAGAAGAGCTGCTTGCGATTACGGGATTAAACGGGAAAGGAATTGCGGATACAATCTGGAAATTTATTTCCTAAACAGACTATACTTACATATGACAGGGGTTTTAGAAATTAAAACCAATACCAATGTATGGTTTAATGCCAAATAAATAATAATCTCTTATCCATCCGTAAATTGAGTATGGAATCGCTTCATAATATCCAAAACCAAAAAAATGAAAAGACGCCATAACACCTATATTTATACTTACAGATTTGTTAAAAAGATATCTTAAACCAACATCGCCGCCGATACCGAGCCCAATTATTAAACGATCTAAATATGAATATTCATAGATGTCCAGGAACAAGCTGATATCAGGTCCTGCTCCGCAATAAATTCTTAATTTTTCGTTAAAAGCATGAGAAAATGCAATTCCAAAAGTAACACCTAATTGATCCGTATAACTATAGCGTTCTTTGGTAATATCTAAAAATAAATAATTAAAATTAAAAAATACGCCAATTTTATTTTTATAAAACAATGAATAAAAACTTAAGCCGAGCCCTGCAAGACTTGTATTATTTGCATATTCTATTTCATTCTCCATCATGAAATAATTTCCGACTGCTCCTCCCAGGGAAATGCAATTTTTTTTCTCTGCAAAACCAATTGCGGTAACGCAGATTATAAGCAAAATACAAAAAAATGTCCGTTTCATTAATGTCCTCCAGACTCCTTAATTGTACAAAATAAAGCCCATTTTGTCACCTGAATACACATCTGCCACCCCTTGACATAATCCAAAAAAAACACCAAAGTTCACTATAGATATTTAGCCATGTCCTGCTGGACGACGGCATTTCTCTTCAAGGGGAGGCTGGAAGGAATATATTGAAAGGAAGCGATGTTGTCATCAGCGGGATTTATAAATCCTTCGGTGATTTCGAGGTGCTCAAAAATGTGAGCCTGGAGATAAAAAAGGGAGAGTTTTTTTCCCTGTTGGGACCGTCAGGATGCGGAAAAACAACCCTGCTGCGTATAATTGCCGGTTTTGAACAACCCGATAAAGGAATACTCACCCTTGACGGAGACGATGTTCTGTCGTTGCCGCCCAACAAGCGTCCTACCAATACAGTATTTCAGAATTACGCCCTTTTTCCCCATCTTTCCGTGTTCGAAAACGTCGCTTTTTCCCCAAGATTAAAAGGGGCTTCCAAACAGGAAATAAAAAACAAAGTAGAACAATACCTGCAGCTCGTCCGCCTGGAAGGCCATGCGGGCAAAAAGCCTAACCAGCTCTCAGGCGGACAAAAACAACGGGTAGCGATTGCCCGCGCGCTTATAAATGAACCAAGGGTGCTTTTACTGGATGAGCCGCTCTCCGCGCTTGATGCCAAACTGCGCCAGCATATGTTAATAGAACTTGACCGTATCCACGATGAGATCGGCATCACCTTTATTTATGTTACCCACGATCAGCAGGAAGCGCTTTCCGTATCGGATCGTATAGCGGTAATGAACCAGGGCGACATTTTACAGATAGGCACCCCGCATGATATTTACGAAAGCCCGGAAAAAGATTTTGTCGCCCGTTTTATCGGAGACACCAATCTTTTTGACGGTATTATTACAAATGTAGAAAAAATGAAACTCCATGTAAACACAACAGGACCGGATCGCTGGTCCGGCGAAGCATCTCCTCTTGATGCCGAAGTTGTAACCGAATACATGGTAGAAGTTGATATCCCGGAATTGGGAAGCATCAAAGTTACAGATATAGACGAAGTAAAAGTAGGGCAAAAGGTAAGCGTTACAATAAGGCCGGAAAAAATTGTAATTAGCAAGGAAAAACCAACCACCAGCCGCGTAGATATAAATACACTGCAGGGCATAGTTGATGAACCGATTTATTCAGGCTTCCAGACAAAATTCTATGTGCAGGTGTCAAATGGTACGTCGGACAAACCTCTGATACGCGTAATGAAGCAGCACGCGTATTATTCAGATGAAGGACCGGATATACGCTGGAAAGATTCGGTCTACCTTTCATGGAGCGCCCTTGACGGCTATATAGTCGAGGTAAAAAGTTGAACCAGACCCAAAGGGTTAAGGTTCCCCTCGCAAAACCACTGTCAAGAAATAAAGGACCTGTATACTCTGCTCCTATGGCAGTCTGGTTTACTCTCTTTTTTCTGGCGCCGATTATAATCATCATTATTTACAGTTTCCTTAAAAGGGATATGCAGCGCGGCGTATTATGGGAATTTTCACTTGAAGCATACCGTTACCTTGCAGACCCTGTTTTTTTGCGCATAACGTTCCGTACAATTGTAGCATCTGTTATCGCTACCGTTATTACAATTTTAATAGCGCTTCCTTGCGGTTACTTTATGGCGCGCAGCAAACATCAGACATTGCTTTTGCTTCTTATCATCATTCCATTTTGGACAAATTTCCTAATCAGGGTTTTTGCCTGGATGAATATATTGGGAAACAACGGTTTTTTAAATGAATTATTGCTGCGGATAGGTTTAACAGATGATTACATTCCTTTCCTTTACAATCAAAATGCGGTAATTCTTGTTTTGGTTTATATGTACCTGCCGTATGCTATCCTGCCTTTATTTTCTACAATAGACAAATTTGATTTTTCGCTGCTTGAAGCATCGCGTGATTTGGGCGCAAACAAATTTACTTCCATGATAAAGATACTGCTTCCCAATATCCGCGGCGGTATTTTTACAGCGGTTCTTTTTACATTCATTCCGATTTTCGGCGCGTATGCGGTTCCAATGCTTGTCGGCGGAAAAGATTCCTATATGCTCGGGCAAAGAATTGCGGATTTCCTTCGCGGTGAACGCAACTGGCCAAGAGCGGCTGCCATTTCCATGGTGTTAACCCTTGTCACTACAATCGGCGTTCTCTGGATGATGCATATTCAAAAACGCGAAGCATCCAGGGAAAAAGACAAAGATAAAACAGGAGCTGCAGAATGAATTTTATCAATATCATCCGCGGAGCCTTTACATCTACAAAACCAAAAGCGCATGATGAGGCGGAAAGGCATGCAAGGCGGGCAATCAGAAACAGTTTTTCTTTTTCCAATACTGTTTTTATAGTAACGCTTATTTTTCTTTTTCTTCCGCTTTTTGTATTGGTAATTTATTCTTTTAACAGCTCGTCAAGCATGACATGGACAGGTTTTTCATTCCGCTGGTATCAGCGTCTTCTTACGGAACGCGGACTATGGATAGCATTCAGAAACAGCATAATAATAGCAATATCCTCCGCGGCAACCGCGACAATTATCGGGACAATAGGCGCAATCGGGGTAAACTGGTACAGATTTAAACTGCGAAGTTATGTGCAGACAATTTCTTTTTTGCCAATGATTCTGCCGGAAATAATTATCGGCGTATCGCTTTCAATTTTTTTCGCAGGCATTGGAATTCCGCTTGGGCTTTTTACAATTTACATTGCTCACACAACATTTTGTCTTCCCTTTGTATTTCTTATGGTAATGGCAAGGCTGGACGAGTTTGATTTTTCCATCATAGAAGCCGCGGCAGATTTGGGAGCAAGCGAAAGAGAAACTCTTTTTAAAATAACGCTTCCTATATGCAAGCCCGGAATTATATCAGGTTTATTAACGGCTATTACATTATCACTGGAAGACTTTGTTATAACTTTTTTTGTATCAGGTCCGGGCTCTTCTACCCTGCCTGTGTTTATTCATTCAGCAATTACAAAAAAGGGCGGTATTACGCCGCTTATCAGCGCCCTTTCTGTTGTAATGATTTTAGGAACAGTGATTCTTTGCATAATGCTAAGAAAGTTCCTAAAATATATAGCGGCAAAATAACAGCAGTTTAACTCTTGCCCCAAGAGATTAAACATATATTTTATTTCGGCTGCAAACAGCTTCGGCTGAGACAGCCAGGAGGATTAAAATGACAAAAAGAAATTCTATCTTTTACTTGGTTTTGGCGGCGCTTATTATGCCCGCTATTATTTCCTGCGATTCAAAAGAACGGTTGTATATTTACAACTGGACCTATTACACGCCCGATTCTGTCATTGCGCAATTTGAAGAAGAATACAATGTACGCGTAATTTATGACGAGTTTGCCTCCAATGAGGATATGTATGCAAAACTTCTGTCTTCCAGCAGAAAAGGAATGTTCGGCTGGTTATCCAGATTATTCGGCCGTCAATATGATGTAGTGTTTCCGTCAAAAGATTATGTTCCCCTTATGCTTCGCCAGGGAATGCTGGAAAAAATAGATAAATCAAAAATGACAAACCTTGGCAACATTGATCCAAAAGTTCTGGAAAGAGCAACCTATGATCCTGACATGGATTATGCTGTCCCTTATTTCTATGGAGCGGCAGGCGTTTTGGTAAACACCGCAAGGGTTCCAAATTATGAACAGAGCTGGTCTATCTTTGCAAGGGAAGACCTTCGCGGCCGCATGACCATGCTGGACGATATGCGCGAAGTAATGGGCGGCGCTCTTAGTTTCCTTGGGTATTCTGTAAACACCCATGATATTTCTGAAATAGAAAGCGCCAGAGACCTTATCAACAATTCATGGAAACCGAACCTTGTAAAATTTGACGCGGAAGCTTTCGGCAAGGGTTATGCCAACGGCGAATTTTGGGTTGTACACGGTTACCCCGAAGCGATTTATGAAGAAATCGCAGACCTTCCCCAGATGCTGGAAGACACAAAATTCTTTATTCCCAAAGAAGGCGGTCCGTCCTATATAGACAGCATGGTTATACTTAGCGGTTCAAACAACACTGATTTAGCCCATAAATTTATCGACTTTATCCACAGACCGGAAATTTACGCTCAATTTGCCGATGAATTCGGCCTTCCGGCAACTGTCAATGTTCCGGCGCGTCAGCTTAAAACCGGCATTGCCTTTTATTCAGAAGAAGAATTAGAAGCCACAGAGCTTGTAGAAGACCTGGGCGACATCCTGGACATCTACAGCAACGCCTGGTTCAACTCAATCCGGGCAGGAGACTGATTATATTTGCCAAAGACTCTCGCAGGGGCGCGGATTTGCCCCTGGGGGGTTTACATTTTTTTTGATTTTTGGTATAAATTAGACAAGTTACATGAAGGAAGGAAAATATGTCACGTGTTTGTGAAAATTGCGGAAAACATACAATAACAGGGAACAAAGTAAGCCATGCCAAGAACCGTACCCGCAGGACATGGAAACCCAATCTGGTAAGCGTAAAAGCCGATGTAAACGGGACCACCAAAAAACGCACTATTTGCACCCGTTGCTTAAAAACAGAATCCAAGCCCAAAAAAGCCTGATATTGTGGCAGATCCCCGGCTGATACAGGCGCTTGATTATATACTAAATCACAGTGATGTATCCTCCATAGAAGCGCTCGCTGAAGCCGTCGTAAGAAGACGGCGAAACCTGACCATTTTCAACGCTATAGGTGATATTCCCGACCCCGAACAAATGGCAAGAGAAGTGAGCGCAAATCTCGGCGGCAGCACAAAAAACATAATGGAAGGAATGAGAAATTCCATCCAGGAAATGATAATCCGTCTTGTCCGCGAACATGCTCCGGAACTAACCGACAGCCAAATCGACGAACTTTCCCGAACCTGGATGGGAGAAACAAAACAAAAAGAAGAATTACCTCCCCAGGTGCTCCTTTCCATGATAGAACAATTTGTCTCTTTTTCCCACGGCACCATGAAAAAATCGCTTGACGAAAACCTCCGCGAAGAAATGGGCGCCTGGCCTGAACGCTACTGGAATGCTTTTCCTCCCGTCGTCCGCCAGATCATTTCTGATTATTTAAAGAATAAGATTACTGAGAAGGAATATAAGTCTAAGATTGTGCTGGTGTTGGGATAAGCCAAGGTTAAAAAAAAACTGCTATTTGTCCATGCTGCCTCTCCGTGAACCGGTGTGGCAGGGCGACGTGCGTGGAAAACATTTGCCGGAATCTGCTACAGAGCCTTCTTCGAAGTCTCTTCCGCAGAGAGCTGCAAAAATTGTTTTCCCCGCCCGCCGCCCTGCCACACCGGTTCACGAAAACGAATGGGAAGGGCAAACTTTTTTATTCACAAATTACACATTTGCATAATGTGGGGGCAGATGATTCCAATATTGTTCCTGTAAACTCGTTATTCGTTTGATTACCTATCTTCTAATTTATAGTTATTTTCTTTCAAATAATTAATAACAATATCACAATATGAATTACTATTTTTTAATTCTTCCCATTCAATATTTTTTGTTAATTCATGCATATTATTATCCAATAACTCAAAATTAATAGTATCTTTAATATTTCCATTAGACAGAATATCGATATGAAAAGGATAAAACATTTTTTCTACGTTTTTATAAATTTCATTTTTGATGTATTTAATATATTTATTCAAATTATCTAATGTTAAAAAAGAAAAATTATTAAATGAGATATCATTAATATTTGTTATTGCTAACAATACTTTTATATTATATTCTTTATCTAATGCATTTAGTCTCTCTATATCATTTTTATCAATTGTGTAAACATCATTTACATAAAAGCTTTTAGCTTTAACATCAATAAAATAAGGTTTTTTATCAATAAAAACAGTATAATCTGGTCTTTTTATTTTAATATCATTTTCCCAAAATGCTTTAGAATACAATTTACCGTTAATTTGATCTATATGCATAAACGGAATACTATTTTCATTTAAATATTTTGCAAAATTTTCTTCTGCTTTTAATCCAAATTCAATATTTTTTAAGTTACCCTTATTCCAATACTCATGTTTATCACCCCATAATGAAATAACAGCCGGGCCAACATTTTTATGTAATAATCCTTTTTCCCAATATTCTATATGCGCATCACTGCATTCTATTGCCGGCTGATAAATATCTTCATCTGATAAAAAATTACTAATACAACCATCAACGAAATTGATAATACAATCATTTACGAATATTTGTTCAAATAATGGTTTATCATCTTTAAACACTTTAATCTTTTGAAATTTTTCAAATCTTGACATACATACCTCCATAAAGTATGCAGGGGGCTTTATCCCCCTGCGCCCCCTTTAATAGTTAAAGGGTTAAATAGTTAAAAAGCCCGGACGGCACGGACATTGCTGAAGTTGTCCTTGGCGAAGCCGCCCTGAGTTAAACCCAGAGAGCCATCGTCGAAAAACTGGGCCCACGCGAGGGTGACAGCGTACTGCGACGAAGACCAGTAGTAGCTAAATGGCAATAAACCAAAATCAGTACGCCTAAGATATAGCTGATTGAGTTCGTCTCTGCTTGGCAAGAACCAGTCATTAAAATCTGCTATAGAGTAATTATCACACGCTAATGCTGCATAAATATATGTATCAGACAGAAAGACTTCTTTCTCTGCAGCAATTATTAGAGCAGTGTTATTTCTGCCTGAACCAATTGCTAATCCAGTTCCTACTACATCAGGAGGAGTTGGTATATTTGAACCTATTGTTGACCATCTTATTATTAAATGCTCTCCTGTTCCTCCAAATGCATCTGCCGGTGCAGCTTCAAGATAATAAGCGGTATAGGTTGTAAATGCTGCAGTTGTGCTTGTTACTTCAAAGCCGGCAATTGTTGGAGCTATGTAAATAATTTTTCCTCCTGCGGGTCCTGTATCGCCGATTTGAGTTTCTCGTGATGTTACGCTGCAACGAAAGCAAGTTCCAGTAGAAGTTGCCGGAAATGTTGTTGAATTTGTTACTGTCCAAATACCATCATGTCCGAGCGCGTTAACAATTTCTTTTGTGTCTGGATTAACTGTATTACAACCTGAATTTTTACAGGTTTGTGTTTTCTCACCCTCTGTTGTACAATCGGGCGCGGTTGTTTGTGTTAATTCACCCCAGTCGTGATTGGTACAACTTGTTGGCAATCCGTCACCATCGTCATTACAAGTTAGCATTGCAAATCCGATTATTGCGATAATTGCAATTAATTTGATTTTCTTTTTCATTCATTTACCTCCAAATTCAATGATTCTGGTTTTTATCAAATTTTTAACGTAATTTATCAAAAAAACACGTTAGAATTCTAACCTATAGATAAGTATACCTATTTTTACGGCGGTAAGTCAATATCTTATAAAAGGGTATTCTTGCTTTAGAGGTTGATATGCCAAATAAAAAATTAGGTATTAGGGAAATTCTGGCTCTTAATCTGAAAGAAAACAGGCAAAAATGCGGATTAACTCAGGAAAAACTTGCAGAAAAAGCAGGAATTTCAGCAAATTACCTGTCTATGGTCGAGGTTTCCAAAAAATTCCCCACTCCAGAAATGCTGGATCGGCTGGCAAACGCCCTTAAAATTGAGACTTTCCAACTTTTTGACGCTTCGGCTACTGCGGAAGGAGCTTTATTGCATTTAGAAAAATCAATCATAAACAAAATAACATCAGTTATTAAAGATACGATAAGAGAAACCATAAACGAAGAATGTTCAAAATCATAAAAGATAGGATGGCGGCTTACAACGTCTTACCCATCCAATAAAGCTTCCAAGCGGTTATGCCGAAGTCGCGTAACTATATGTAAAAAAACCTTTTCTAAAGCTCTTGATAGTGTTATATTTATAGATAGGAGTTAATTATGGGAAAAGCACAAGTACAATCAACTGTCTCAAATAGTCCCAATTTTGACCAGATTTGGGCAATATTAGATAGAACCGCCAAAGGTCAAGAGGAATTATTCAAAAGTCAAAAAGATACTGATCGGCAGATGAAGGAAACCGATCGGCAGATGAAGGAAACCGATCGACAAATGAAGGAAACTGATCGGCAGATAAAGGATATAAATAAACGATTTGGGGAATATTCTAACCGCTTGGGCGAAATTGCTGAATATATGGTAGCTCCTAATCTAGTTGAGAAATTCAGAGAACTTGGACAGGACTTTCCAAAAGCCAATAGAAACACTATTGTTACAGATCGTAAGAATAATATATTCTTTGAAATTGATGTTTTATTGGAAAACGGCGATAAAGCAATGCTCGTTGAAATAAAAACCAACCTTATAAGTAAAAATATAGATGATCATATTAATCGTCTGGAAAAAATGCGAAAATATGCGGATTTACACGGAGACAAACGATCTTTTTTAGGAGCAGTTGCAGGAGTTGTAATACCAGAAAACATAAGAGAACTTGCATTAAATAATGGTTTTTTTGTAATAGAACCTTCCGGAGAAACTTTTAATATAACACCACCGCATGGAAAGCCCAAAGAGTGGTAAATATAAAAGCCAAACGCAAAAACCGCTGCGACCCCCAAACGCGGTAACGCCGAAGGCGGCAACCGCCCCCCGCAATGGCGGTTTACGACGTCTGACCACCTGTAGTGGTCAGATGTCCGGACAGCCGCGCCAAAGGCGCCAGCTGTCCCGTAAACCGCTGCGTTATGCGAAGTCTGACCGCAAAGCGGTCGGATTTCGCATAACGCGTAAGTATGCGACGTTTCGCCGAAGGCGAAATGTCGTATACTTAGTATTTGAATTCGCTATCCCCAATAAACTCCCGCAAAATACTGGTCCCCGGCACATACTGCGGCGGGATGGGCATAAAGTTTTCCAGGAATGCAAGCAGCCTTACAGCTTCGGCGTATTCGCTGCGGCCGGGTTTTACCGCGCGTAACAACGGGTCGGCATAATATTTAAGAACAGAAAGTTCGTAATCAAGAGCGGAGTTAAACGCGGCGTCCGAGGAGTTTTGGAACGGAAAGATATATTTGCGTTCGCCGGCTTGCACCCCGGGCCACATTTTCATGGTGCCTGCCGCATCCATTCCCCTGAACTGCGAGTCGCGCACCATGCGGCGCAGGAGTCTGTTGTCGCTTGTGGGAATACGGTTATGATCATCAAGATTTAACTGGGTAAGAGCGGATATGTAAATTTTAAACTTTGTGCTGCGATCGATACTGTAGGTGAGAGCATCGTTAAGTCCATGAATACCTTCTACGATTAAAATGGTATTATTTTCCAGCTTGATTTTTTTGCCGCCGCTTTCTCTTCGGCTTGATGTTTTAAAATCATAAATGGGAAGCGTTATTTCTTCTCCGCGGTACAGAGCCTGAAGCTGTTCGTTTAAATACGGCACATCCAGCGCTTCAAGACATTCATAATCAGGATCTCCCTTTTCGTCTTTTGGAGTATCGGCTTTTCCCCTGTAATAATTATCAAGGCTTATAGCAATTGGTTTTAAACCTAAAACCATCAGCTCTATTTCGAGCCTTTTTGCGGTGGTGGTTTTTCCCGAACTTGAAGGACCCGCAATAAGTACGATTTTAAGGCTGTCCTTTTTTTGCGAAATTTTGCCTGCGATATCCGCAAGTTTTCTTGCCTGATGAGCTTCCGCTATTCTGATATATTCCTTAAATGTTCTGTCTGCTATTTTAGAATTAAGCTCTCCTACAACGCGAACACCGACAATTTTTCCCCAATTTTTATAATCGCTGTAAACATTAAAAATCTGCGGTTCATCTGTAAACGGGTCAATAATATTTTTTTTGCCTATTCCGGGGAAACGAAGAAGAAAACCATCGCCGTAAGGCATAAGTTCAAAAGCGTTAAGAAGACCGGTTTTTTCAAGAAGCGGCTGAACATAAATATCCATATACCCGCCGCACTGATTAACTTTAATGCGCGCAGAACTTCTCTGCTCCAGCAGCAAGGCAGTATCGGTTTGATTGTTTTCCTTGAACAGCTTTACCGCTTCTTCATAGGAAATATATTTAAAAGTAATGTGTAAATTTTCTTTTACAAGCTTTTGCATCTCCTGCGCAAGTTTTTCAACATCGCTGTCTTTTGGTTTGTCGCCGGAACTAAAAGTATAGTAATAACTGTTACCCAGAGAATGACCGACATAAACGCCGTCATTCGGGAAAATATTACTCGCCGCAATTGCAAGGATAAAGGAGAGAGTACGCCTGTATATCATGGCTCCTTCAGGCGAATCGAGGAGAACCGGCTCTACCGACGCATTTACAAGCAAAGAGGTGCCAAGCGGACGGATTTCGTTGTTAACTTTAACACCGGCAATTTGATCTGCGGGAATGCCGAAATTTTCGATTAATTCGAGCGCTTTTGTGCCATAAGCGCAGGAAACCGTTTTTTGGGTGTTTAAAAAATTAATTTGAATAGTGTTCATATTAATATTATAGCATATAATCTGTTAAATTAGCTTAAATTCTTTTGCGGCAAGGCATAATTCCCGGTTCCAAAGAGGTCCGTTAAGGTATTGCCTGCGTGTTTCGATGTCTTCTATACGGGCAGCTCGCCTCTGCAGGCGTTTAAAAGCCATGCTGACGGCAGTGCTTAAATCGACATTACTGGCTCCTGCCTGTTCAAGAATTCTGTATTTTGCGTAAAAATAAAAAGAATCCCATGGGTCTATTTCGCATAATTTTTCATCACGCAGTATTTTTTGTATTTCATCCAATGCCTGATTGCTGCCTTCAGGAGAAATGCGGCTGAGCGCCAAAGATTTAAAAAGACAAATCATCCTTGAATTTATCTCGCCGTGAATAAAATACAAATGTTCACATTGAGCAAAACCGCTTCTCCAGTCCGCTTTTTCCGTGTAAAGAAATTTATCCTCTGTAAAGGGATTTTTAAGCGTAGAAGACAACATTACCGCTTTTTTATAATCGCCGGATAAATAAGCCGCTTCTATTTCAAATAAATCCGCATCATAATTGGCATGTTCCGGCTTGGGAATTTGCGGATCATTCAAATATATTTTAGAACGGTATATCCATGCCGACAGCATATTTTCTTTTTCGCAAGTCATACTTCCGTACGGCTCTTTGCGCAAAATTTCAAATATTTCCAAAGCTTTGTCGTAATGACCCAATTCCATTTCCAGACGTCCTTCCAGAAAACGGGAACGATCTGCCCAGTCAGGATGTCCTGCATAAAGCGATTGTTCTATGGATTTACGCGCAAGGTTGCGGGCAGTGTAGATATCGCCGTACAGGAACTGGGCGGCTGCGGCATAATATGCGGAAATTGCCAGCTCATGATTATTGCCTATCTTTTCCGCATTGGAAAGAGCAAATCCCAAATATTCAATTGTTTCGTTTATCTGCTGTTTTAAAAGACTAACAAGTGAAAAAAGACGATAACTTTGCGGAAGACAATAAGAGTTTTTATTCTGCCCCAGTAAAATAGCTTCTTTTGCTTTTTCTGCAGCTTCTTTTTCATCATTTCTTCCCAGATAATAACAGCAAAAATTAACTATTATTTGAGCGTTAAGTACGGGATATGAATCAAAATCTGAAATAAAATTTTCCGCTTGAGTATCAGCAAAAGCTTTTTCTATATCTTTTTCCTGGCCAATATTCAATGCCCTGGAAGTTTTATAAATATGACGGATAACAGCGGCTTTTGCGGTTAACAATGCTTCAAACTGCCCGTTACTCATTGCTGTCTCTATAGTAGTAATTGTTTTATTTGCGATATCAGATGTCAATGATTTTAAAAGCAGCATATCATCAATTTGTTTTCCGCCGCCAAGGCTGGAAATAATTGATAGCAGGCGAAAACAGGAATTTATATTTCGTTTTACAGTCCAGCTTATAAGTCTTGAACGTACTATTGTTTTTACCCTGTCAGCTTTATTATCCAGAAATTTTGCCGCATAATCCTCAAAAAGACTGTTCATAAGACGCGGTTCTCTAATGGAATCTATTATCCCCAAAGAATAAAGAATGGAAAGCGCTTTTATAATCATAGCGGGATTTTTTTCTTCTTCTTCAAAAAGCCGCTGGAAAAGCTCAGGAGAAAAATACTTGTTAAAAAGAGAAATGGAATAAATAATTTCCCATAATTCATTTGAAAGCCTTGGAAATAAAATATTTGTCTTTTTTTCTTCTATAGTATTTATTTTTTCAAAAACTATTTCCCATTTTTCCTGTTTTTCCCTTGTTATGCTGTCTTCCGCAGTTCCAAAAATAAACAATCTTTGTTTAAGAAACTGCTGCCTGCCATGAATAATTTCCGATAAAACATTAAGCAAAAGGTTCATTGTATTGTTTTCTGCCAAATGAATATTTTCCACCACCAGAACCGGCGTTTGATTTTTTATCCATGCCGCATCAATATAATAATCAAAAACCATAAAGAGAAACCGTTTTACGCTGCGTTCTACATATTCCGAGACTTCGTCGCGCACACGCTCCTTAAACAAAAACTCCCAAAGATTATCAATATCTTCTGTAGACTGACCGCTGCTAAGAGATCTTATACCAAGCGACCAAATATCTACAAGGGCGCCAATCCCGATACTTTCAAAACATATTTTTAAAACGGGAAAATCTCCGTTTAAATTACTGCAATGTTTATACAGCGCGCTGCGAAGAGGCAAATGCGGTTTTCCAAGAACAAGCACATTTTTTCCATTTTCCTGCTCAAATATTTCTATAATACTTTTTTGAATATCTGTTTCATTGTTTTCGTCAAATTTAAAAGATTTTAATTCGTTTATTTTATAATAACTCCAGCAGCCGTATTTGCGTTTTTTTACTCCCTTTAGCCATTCGGAAGGTTTTTCAAAATAAGCATAAGGCGATAATTTTTTTGCCGTCATTTCATCAACAAAAACACCGTTGTAGTTTGCGAGAAAACGGCAAAGAAGCTCTGGAGCCTTGGGAGCAGTATTGCATAAAAGGAGCGAATATCCAAAGAATTCAGAGGATGATTCAATATTTTTTTTAAGATTTTCTATTAGGATATACATATCAAGCCAAAAGCCGATTGATTCTTCGTTAAAAACCGCAGAAATTACAAAGCGGTCTCCTGTGATTTTGCCGCCTGCATCTACAATCGAGCGATTAAGGGATTCATCAATCTGGCGGACATTATCGGGGCGGGTTCGGCGCAATTGTGACTTGAATTTTAGAAAAAAGGACAGATTTGTCATATTATTTCAATTATCGGCAATAAAAAGGCACTTATAAAACCCGCTTTTTTGTATATAATATAAAAATGAGAGAAACTCCTTCTGGTAATCGTATTCATATTGCCTTTTTGGGCAGGCGAAATACGGGTAAATCAAGCCTGGTCAATGCGGTTACCGGGCAAAACCTTGCGCTTGTAAGCGATATAAAAGGAACGACAACAGACCCCGTTTACAAGGCGATGGAACTGCTTCCATTGGGACCTGTTGTTATAATAGATACTCCGGGTTTTGATGATGAAGGAGAACTCGGCGAAAAAAGGGTTAACAGGGCAAAACAGGTACTTAATAAAACCGATATTGCCCTTCTTGTTCTGGACGGAGAACTTCCGCCTGATAATATAATCTCTGATGCAGAAGCGGAACTTATGGGTATTTTTGCATCAAAAAACATTCCATATATAATTGTTTTAAATAAAAGCGATCTTTGCACGACAGATTCCTTTGCGATGGCATCTGACAGTGAAATTTTTCCTGTGAGCGCCAAAACAGGCTTTAACATAAACCTGTTAAAAGAAAAAATTGCCTCTCTTGCGCTGGAAGAAAAATCAGAAAAAAAACTTATCTCGGATTTAATCCGTCCTCTTGACCTCGTTGTCCTGGTAATACCCATAGACAAAGCGGCGCCTAAAGGACGGCTTATCCTTGCGCAGCAGCAGGTAATCCGCGATATTCTGGAAGCCGGAGCCGCTGCCATTACCGTTAAAGACAAAGAGCTTGGCGAACTCTTACAAAAACTTGAGGAAAAGCCGGACCTTGTAATTACAGACAGCCAGGTATTTGCGGAAGTAAGTTCTATTGTGCCAAAAGATATACCGCTTACTTCTTTTTCAATTTTATTCGCCCGCTTTAAAGGCTTTTTGGAAACTTCCATTGCGGCAGTTAAAGTTCTGGATAATCTTAAAGAAAATGACAAAATACTGATTTGCGAAGGCTGTACTCACCATCGTTTATGCGATGATATCGGCACAGTAAAAATTCCCCGCCTTATTAAAAAACATCTTTGCACAGAAAACCTGCAATTTAGTTTTTGTTCCGGCGGCGATTACCCGCAGGATTTATCTATATACAAATTGATTATTCACTGCGGAGCATGTATGCTTAACGAACGCGAAATGTTTTACAGACGAAATCTTGCAGAAGAGCAAAGCATTGCTTTTACAAATTACGGCATTACAATTGCCCATATTCAGGGGATATTAAAGCGCAGTATAGAAATTTTTGAATTTGAGGCTGGAAATGATCAATAATTTTATTAATCAGGATTATATAAACAATATTCTGGAAGACGCAAAATTCGCGAAAGATGATATTATTTGCAGAGCTTTGGACAGAGCGCAGCGCGGAGAAACGCTGACACATAACGAAATCGCCGCTCTTTTAACGACAGAAAATCCAGCTCTAATCACGCGTATTTTTGAAATTGCAGATAATATTAAAAGACGCATCTACGGCAGCAGAATTGTTATATTCGCGCCGTTATATGTGTCAAATTATTGCGAAAACTTCTGCGCCTATTGCAGTTTTAATCATAGTCATAATTTTAAAAGAAAAAAGCTATCTATGGACGAGCTGCGAAATGAAGTAAAAATACTGGAAATGATGGGGCACAAACGCCTTGCTCTTGAAGCCGGCGAATCAGATGAAGAATGTCCGATTGATTACATTATTGAATGTATTAAAACAATTTATGACATGAAATTTGAAAACGGCGAAATAAGACGCGTCAATGTGAACATTGCTGCAACCTCAACAGAAAATTACCGTAAATTAAAAAATGCGCAAATAGGAACTTATATTCTTTTTCAGGAAACTTACCATGAGCAAACTTATGAACACGTTCATCCTGCAGGACCAAAAAAAGATTTTTCATGGCACCTTAACGCATTAGATCGCGCGCAGGATGCCGGGATAGATGATGTAGGAGGCGGCGTTCTCTTTGGTTTAGCCGATCCTTATTTTGATGTAATGGGACTTTTACTCCACAATGAACATTTAGAAAAAAAATACAACACCGGGTTTCATACAATTTCTGTTCCGCGTTTGTGCCCCGCCAAAGGAATGAACATGGAAAACTTTCCAAACCCTGTCAGCGATGAAACTTTTGCAAAAATAGCCGCATGTATACGCATAGCGGTTCCTTTTACAGGAATGATTCTTTCTACAAGGGAAAATCATGAAATGAGAAAAAAACTCCTTAGGCTGGGAATATCGCAGATAAGCGCCGGTTCCTGCACAGGGGTGGGAGGTTACGCTAAACGCGAGTCAGGCATACATTCGCAATTTATTGTAAGCGACGATCGAAGCGCGGTTTCGATCATTTCTGAACTTATGGACGACGGTTATATTCCAAGTTTCTGCACAGCCTGTTACAGGGGAGGCAGAACAGGAGATCGTTTTATGTCACTTGCAAAATCAGGTCAGATTGGAAATGTCTGCCTTCCCAATGCGCTTATGACTCTTTGCGAATATTCCATGGATTACGGCAATGATGTATTCAAAGAGAAAACAAACGCGATTATTAAAAAAGAATTGCCTCTGATAGAAAACACAAATATTCGAGAAAAAACTCTTGAGAATATAAAAAACATTCAAAGCGGCAAAGGAAGAGATTTTTTCGTATGAAATATAACAAAAATTTTCACCACAGGTTTGTGTGGTTCGTGGTAAAAAAAACATGAATGATAATGATATATTGCGCATTATTGAATCACAAGATAAAGATGAAATTGAAGATCTCTTTTCACAGGTACAAAAAGTGCGCGAGGAGCATTACGGAAAAAACGTCTATCTTCGCGCCCTGATAGAATTTACCAATTGCTGCAAAAATGACTGTTACTACTGCGGTATCCGCTGCTCAAATTTAAAACTGGAACGTTACCGCCTCTCTCTTGATGAAATAATAAACTGCTGCATTACAGCGGACAAACTGGGTCTAAAAACCTTTGTTTTGCAGGGCGGCGAAGATCCGTATTTTACAAAGGAACGCGTAAAAGAAATAATCCTCGCTATCCGCGGCGAGTTCCCCAATCATGCCATCACCCTCTCCATAGGAGAGCGTCCTTACAGCGACTACGAGCTTTTCTTTCACGCAGGCGCTAACCGCTACCTGCTTCGTCATGAAACCGCCTGCGCCGTACATTATTCAAAACTCCACCCAAAAGGCATGATACTTGCCTCCCGCAAAGAAGCTTTGCAGACACTAAAAAAGATCGGCTACCAGACAGGCGCCGGTTTTATGATTGGAAGCCCCTTTCAAACACCGCAGACGCTCCTTAAAGACATTCGCTTTCTGGAAGAACTTCAGCCGCAAATGGCTGGTATAGGACCTTTTATTCCGCAAAAAGATACGCCTTTCAGCGCTTATCCTTGCGGCAGCATTGATCTCTGCCTTAAAATGCTCGCCCTTACCCGCCTGCTGCTGCCAAAGGCGCTTATCCCCGCCACTACTGCCATGGAAACAATAGATAAAAACGGCAGGGAACTGGCTCTAAAAGCCGGCGCAAATGTCATTATGCCCAACCTTTCACCTGTTTCTGCAAAAAAACTCTATACCATTTACGACAATAAAGCCGCCGGAAAGGAAGAAGCGGCGGAAAATCTTTTGTATCTAAAAGAAAAAATAATAAGTTCAGGCTACCTGCCGGATTTGTCAAGAGGAGACGCAAAATAACCGCAAAATCCCTTTTTTATTTTTTATTTATTGAATCTCTCCCTTCTTCATGACCGCAACCCTGCCGCAAAGATACTCTACCGCATCCTTGTTGTGCGAAATAAAAAAAATACTCAAGCCTAAATTAACGTGCAGTTCCTGAAAAAGGTTTAGTATTTGCGCTCCCGCGGATACATCGAGTGAACTTATCGCTTCATCCGCAATTAAAAGACGCGGTTTTAAAATTAACGCTCGTCCTATGCAGATGCGCTGTTTCTGTCCGCCGCTTAGTTCATAAACACGGCGGTTTTTGTAGGAAGGATCAAGACCCACGCGATAAAGCATTTCATCTACTTTTTGAATACGATCGCTTTGTCTATGGATAACAAGCGGCTCTTCTAAAAGCCAGCCTATTTTTTTACAGGGGTTTAATGAAGCGCCGGGCTGCTGAAAAATCATTTGAATGGAATGGCTGTTTTTTTCTCCGTTTAATGTGATTTCTCCTTCATAGTCAATCAGATCCAAAATGCAGCGCGCAAGAGTTGTTTTGCCGCAGCCGGATTTGCCGGTTAAGCCGAAAATTTCGCCTTTTTGCAGTTCAAGATTTACATTTTTTAAAACCGATTTTTTTTCCATGTTTCCAAACAAACCAAATTTGCGGCTAATGTAAGTATTTGAAACATTCCGTATGGAAAGAAGGGTATTATTCACCATAACAGTATACTCTTCTATTATCTGTGTTTACAGCAGGAGGAAATGTTTCTTTGCATATTGGCTTGGATTTGCCGCATCTTGGCGCAAAGGGGCAGCCGGAAAAGTTATCTTCTATTGACGGCGCTTTCCCGGGTATGTTTTCCAGTTTTAATCCTTTTTTTTCTTTGCCGGGAATTGCCGCGACAAGCGCTTTGGTGTACGGGTGAAGCGGAGAAAAAAGCATTTGAGCAGGACCTTCTTCGATTATTTTTCCGGCATACATTACAAGAAAACGGCTGCAAAATTGCCTTATTATGGAAAGATCATGAGAAATTATAAGTATTGATGTTTTGTATTTACGATTCATTTCCAAAAGAAGAGAAAGAATGCGTCCCTGGCTTTCTTCGTCAAGCGCGCTGGATGGCTCGTCTGCTAACAATAGTTTTGGACGGCATACTGCGGCAATTGCCGTCATTACCCTTTGGCACATTCCGCCAGAAAGCTGATGCGGGAAAGCGTCAAAAACCTTTTTTGGCTCATCAAAACCCAGGGTAACAAGCATTTCCAAAACCTGTTCTTTGTATTTTTGCCTGCCTGTCCATTTTCCGTTGTTTAACATTTCCGTAATCTGATTGCCGATCCTCATCAGGGGATTTAAAGACTGCCTAACCTCCTGAAAAATCATTCCAATTTCTTTCCCGCGTATCCTGCATAATTCTTTTTCGTCCATATCTGTTAACGATTGTCCGTTATAAATTATTTCGCCGCCAAGTATTTGAAAAGAAGAAGGAAGCATATTGGTAATAGCGTGTGCAGTCATGCTTTTTCCGCTGCCGGATTCTCCTGCAAGACCTATTATTTCCCCTTCTTCAATTTTAAAACTTATGTTATTTACAGCTTTTAGGAGCTCTTCTTTTTTTATCCCTACAGTGAGATTGTTTACTTCAAGCAAGCTGCCCTCCTCAGCCCTTCTCCTAGCAGATGAAAAGCGGCTACTGTAAGCATGATAAAAATGCCGGGGGCAAGCGCGTACCAGGGCGCATTGAAAAACCAGATTTGCGCTTCAAAAAGCATTCGTCCCCAAGAAGGATGCGGCGGCTGGATACCCATGCCCAGATAACTCATGGCGGATTCCGCAAGAATTGCGTTGGAAAGCCCCAAAACAGAAGCGGACAAAAGCGACGGAACCAGGTTAGGCAGTATATGTATAAAAGTTATACGGAAAAAACCGGCGCCGAGAATTTTTTCCGCCTGAACAAATTCGGCGTTTTTATATTTTAAAGCTCCTGTGCGCATAATACGGGTGTAACCCGGTATAAAAAGAATTAAAAGAGCTATAAAGATACTGAATTGGCTGTTATCCAGAACGGCAACCATAAAAAGCGCAAGGACAATCCCTGGAAAAGAATTTAAGGTATCAATTAAACGCATGATTATTTCTCCGGTTATTCCTCCCTTGTAACCGGCTATAAGCCCCAATAAACTGCCGATTATTGCGGCTCCCGCAACAGTGCATACGGCAAGCATAAGGGAATTCCTGCCGCCTGCCATGATACGGGAAAAAATATCCCTGCCGAAATTATCTGTTCCCAACAGGTATTTTGCGCCCGGAGGCATTAGCCGTATATTATGATCTATCTCGTTGTAATTGTGCGGTACCCAGATAAAACTAAAAAGCGTCATGGCAATTATTAAAAAGCTTATTACAGCTCCAATTTTTAACTCAATTGTATATTTCATCTGATATCCCTGGTTACCCTGATTCTTGGGTCAATGATCATTATGACAATATCAGAGAGCGTATTTGCTATGACTACCAAAAATGCGATATAAACCATTAAAGCCTGAATTAGCGGGTAATCTCTGGAAGTAATTGCCGCAATTAAAAGTCTTCCTATTCCCGGAATAGAAAAAACCTGTTCGATAATTATGCTGCCGGAAAAAACTTCCGCAAATATCATTCCCAGCATTGTGACAGCAGGCAATGCGGCGTTTCTTAATACATGACGCAGCAGAATGTAGGTGCCCCTTGCGCCTTTGCTTCTTGCGGTTTTTACATAATCGTTTTGAAGTTCTGTAAAAATGGAACTTCTTAAAAACTTTACAAGGATAGCGGCGTTTGGCAGAGCGATTGCAAGTGCCGGAAAAAACAGACAGCCTAAAAAGCCAAAAAAGTTTTCTTTGTAGTCTATATAGACTCCGGGAATAAAAAGTTTTAAGCCAAACCCAAAAATAAAAATGAATAAAAGACCCAGAAAAAAACCGGGCGTACTGATGCCTGCCGCTGTAAAAAAATTTATTATAATATCAATGATACTTCCTTCTCGCTTGACTCCAAGCAATGAAAGGGGGAATGAAATTAAAATAATTAAAACAAGCGAAAGCAGGGCAAGGGATATGGTAACAGGCAGACGTTCTGCAATCAGTGAAGCAATAGGCTCTCCCCTGAAACTGATTGAGTTTCCCGGGTTTCCGCCAAGAAAACCGGACAGCCAGTCGAAATAACGGATAAAAATATTCTTGTTAAGACCCATTTCTTCGCGCAATGCTGAAAGATATTCCCCGGATGCGTCCGTACCCGCAAGATAGCTTGCAGGATCTCCGCGGATAACGCTAAAACCCAAAAAGCACAAAATAGAAACGAGAAATACCGTAAAAACGGCAATAAGGATTCTTCTTAGCAGGAAATTCAATTTCTATCTATCCCGTAAATCGAAGAAAAGTCGATTATATATAACGGGTAATTTTTTGCGCCGCTGTAAAGACCTTTTCTTAAAACAATGTAATAAAGTATATCCTGTATAAATACACTTGCGGCATTTTCTGTAATTGCCCTTTGCGCATCTTTGTAAAGTCTGTTACGCGTTATTGTATTGGTTTCTGTCATAATTGAATTATATATAATGTCAAATTCATTATTTGAAAAGTTTATAAAATTATTGCTGTCTCCTGAACGGTAACGGGCAAGGAAACTTCTTGGAGAAACAGTCGGGCTATCAAGAGAAATTATGGTTGCCTGATAATTGCGGCTGCGGTAAACATCGGTAAGCCATGTTGCCCAGTCAACAAGTTTAATTGACGCTTCTATGCCGATTTTTTCCAGCTGATTAACAATCACCTGTGCTGTATCAACATGCATATTATAATTTGACGGCACTGTAATTTCCAGAGCTAAGTTATTATATCCTGCCTGTGCCAGCAGGGCTTTTGCCGTATCCGGTTCATAGGGATAACCAAGTGAATCAACATAATAAACGGATAACCCGGGAATTATCGGGCTGCCTGAATGAGAGCCAAGCCCAAAAAAGGCGGCGTCTATAATTTCCTGTACATCAATCCCGTAATTTACGGCTTTGCGGACGCGGATATCATCAAGAGGGGAGGCGGCATTATTCAGCGCCAGCAATTGCACCGCAGAAGATGAATTGTGGATTATATCAAAATGTCTGTGATCCAACTGGGCGACATGGGAGCCTGTAAGATTTGCGCCGTCTATATTTCCGCTTCGCAAAGATGTAAGCATAGCCTCGTAATTTGCGAAAAATACAACCGTGATTTTTTCAAGCCTTAACATATCCGCAGGTATTTCTTCCTGCTGCCAGTAATCGTCAAATCTTTTTAAAACAAGGTTTCTTTGCGTAGTGTAACTTTCTTTGTAAAACGGTCCTGTTCCAACTACATTTTTTTCACGATCTGCGTTTTCTTCTTTTACGATTCCAACTGTCATATATGGAATAAAATCCGGGTCAGGATTTTTTAATGTTACTATTATATTGTTATCGCCGCGAATTGATATTTCTTCTATCATTTCAAGGCCGTCAAAACCCGCTTTCATTGCCGTTTCAAGGCTGAACTTGACATCAGTTGGTTTTAAAAAAGAACCGTCATGAAAGAGCACATTTTCCCTGAGCGTAAAATTGTAAACAAGAGAGTTTCTTTCGGTAATCCATGACTCGGCGATACATGGCAGAAAATTCCCGTCCGTGTTGGGTTTTACAAGTCCTTCAAAAATATTAAACAGAATGATTCTGCCGTCCGCTGTATTATCGGGGCTTAATGGATCCAGCGATTTAGGTTCTGTGGTAAGACCGTAGCGCAGTTCCCCTGCATTTCTATCACGGGCGCATCCCGTGAATATAACAGTAAAAATCGCTAAAACTGCAAAAACACAAAGCAGTGCTTTTTTGATTTTACTCTTATTCATAAATACTCCAAAAAATGATATTAGTTTATTATATAGAAAATATTTTTAATAAACCATAGCTGTTAAAACAGCGTCTATCCAGCCGTTTGCTTCTATGGGATGAATATTTCTTAAAGTTAAAAATTCCATCAGCGCTTCTCTGTATTTATGGGTAAAGTACAAAGTTTGCCCAAGATAAAAACGGGCTCTCGCTTCTACTTCTGCCGATCTTGGCAAAGACAAATAATACTGTAAACTGATACGCGCCTTTTCCCATTCAAAATTAACAAAGTATTCCGTTAATATCTGAAATAGGGCGGATTCTTCACCGCCTGTCGGGGCTTCCATATCAACAGAAAATATTCTTGGGTTTTTATAAGCCAAAGGCTGCTTCTGAGGCATTTGAATATCACGCAGCATATTAACAGCACCCGGGCCCAAAGGAATTTGAGGAGGTACTTCGGCAAAAAAGCCTTGCGGCATTGTGCTGCGTAATGATAAAATCGGCAGCGGCATGGGACGAATGGAACGCTCTGCCGCAAGTTCCGCAGTGATTGTAACAGGCGTTTCTGTTGAATTTACACCCGGTCTTATTCCCATACTGCCGGTTGCGATTTCATCTTCGTAAATTACAGCATAATACCAGGTAATGCCCGGCACAGGAAAATCAATAAACGGAGATTCCATTCCTGATGTTACGATTACAGCATTAAGCAAATCCTGCGGCTGGCGAATTGGCTGGATACTGCGGTAAAGAATAGGATTCCTTCGAGGTCCCGTTGCGTCATAGGTAATGATTACCCTTTCCCCGTCCTCTGCCGCCTTTAAATTTGAAATACCGCGGATGGGTTCGGAAGGAGCCTGTACAAGCAGCGGAAGTTCCCTTTCCGGAGATTGAACAACATTCAAACTGGTACTGTTAATCATTGGAAGGATCAATTCAAATCTTCTGCCCTGAAGGTCACTGGCTGCGATAAAATAATAGACATTTTCCATGTCATCGGTATCATCTATATAGTACTCCTGCCCGTATCTTACAATAACAGGTCTGATATTAGCAGGGACAGAGCCGGCAAAAGGACGCGCGGATCTGAAGATATAAACGGGTCCCCTTGCATCCGGAGAATCGACCCATGACAATCTTATAAGGTTGCTTCTTACTTCTACCTGTATACCGGTAATATGAGGGGCAGAATCCCTGCTTTGAGCCCATAAGGTATAAGAGAAAACAGAAACTAACAGCAAAAAGAATACTTTCTTCATTTAGTTTAATTTTAATGAAATTCCCTGACAATTTCAAACCGTCAGGGAATTATTTTTACCACCCTAACTGCGCTAATTCCCCGGGGGTTAAATCGCTGGGTCTTGGGCTGTTCGACAGGGGACCAAAGTCCAGCTGCCCGCCCTGACCGCCGAAACGTACACGGTAAACACGCCTTGTTTCAAATACCGTAGTTCTGCCGGGAATTACCGGGTAGTGTTCCTTGCTGGGCATAATACCCTTGTAAAGCTCCTTGTAATTCATAGGCACCTGCGGCGCGGCATCGTCTACGGGAAGTTCCCCAGCAAAGTGGTCAATATAGGCGTTTACATTGATTTTCCATGTAACCCAGAACCAAAGGTACGCGCCGGGATAATTTCTGTTTTCATTAGCGCCGGCGTTCGGTGTAACCTGCCTGTACACCGCCGGTATTTGGGCGTTGGTGATAGTTGCCGCGCTTGCGTTCGCATTACTGTTGTATGTAATACCGCTGACATCAATGGGTGTCATTAACCGCGCTTTTCGCGAAAGACTGCGATCTCTTGCAATGGGGAAGTCCGGCACGGAAGAATCCCCGCCGATAGTATCGCCGCCCCTAATCCACATACGGCCATACTGATAATTGGGAAGTATCGATGTCATGCTCGACCATCCGTATCCGATATTTAAAAGCTTTACAACAGTATCGGTTGTGGCGGATGTCAGTTCGCCGTTGTTGTTGATGGCGGCGTTGTTGAATACAAACACCGAACGGTACGCCGCTTCGTACGCCTGTACGGCATTTGCCTGTACAAGCCGCGCATGTATATGAATTATCATCCCGCCTTGATTATAGTTTTCCAGACCGATGTTAAAGGGAGAAGCGTATGTTGTATAAGTTCCAGGCCAACCGCCCATCGGCTGCCAATAATTTAACCCCGGAGCCGGGTGATTTGTTGTCGCGTTGCCGCTCTGCGGCCTGTTCTTTGCTTGGTCATAGGATGTTTGATTTGTCGGATGCTGGTTACCGACATTGGGAAGCCCCCACGGCGCGATACCGTTTCTACTACCGTCATTACCGCCGGTATCTGATGCCGGTATTATCCCGTCAGCAAAGGAAAAAGCCGTGCCGGCACCGCCGGTATCATTTTGATATGTACCTGCAAGGGTTTGCCCGTTACGGAAAATTAAACGCCCCACATTGTCCGTGGTTTGGCGTGTCCGGTACTCGAATGTGGTAGCCGGGGTTCTGCCGTCTATCCTCACCATTGTTGTAAGCGGCTGTATTGCCTGACGGTTTTCCCCCGTTCCGGTGATTGTTTCTATATCTTCTCCTTTGTTAATACGGATAACAGGAACTTCATTTCCGCTCAAAGTCAGAACACGGGGATTGGTGTCATTTCCTGCTGTTTCAGGATTACCGGAAGTTAACGCTGTATCTGAACCGGTGTTTGACTGGCCGTTTGGTTTTTCCAATACATCTTTAACAAAACCATTGGGGAAGTTCCACTGGTATCTTGCTCCCATTACCGGTAATGATTTACCTCCGCTTAAACTTATTACAAGCGTTCTGTTGGCGGAAATACTTACTTCCCTGTCGCGGGCATTAAAGCGCAGCGCTTCCGCGGAGCGCATCGCGTTCCTTACCTGCCCCATATTAACATTGGGTGGAAGACCCGCAACAGAACCGTCTGCGGCGGCAGTATCTACATCAAACTTTAGAACATATTTAACGCTTGTATCAGATATTAATTCATTGCCGGTACCGACTCTCGCGCCGTTGCTTCCTTTCTGATAAAGAAACTCTCCCAGCTCCTGCCAGAATTGAGCTCTTGCCGCATTATCTGCTCCCCATGCAGGTACAGTAACTGCCGGCCATGAGCCGACTGCATCCCAAATATCCGTACGGTTAACAAAGATAGCGTTCCATAACGCTTCTTCCATAACCGCGGGGATTCTGTAACCTGTTGCCACCTGTTTTATAACAAGCTGATTTTCCGTATCACCTGCGGAAATATCACGGTTAAATGTTATCCGCAATTCATTATTCGCGTACACAATGCCGCTTCCCATATTCACATTGGTCGGCTCCGGAAAACCTGCCTGAATAACAATATTTTTCTGGTTGGTAAAACTGTTCGATGCAAGGTTTGTTAAATTGGTAATATACGTGTTTACATTTACCCCGGCAGTGTCCGTAAACACCGCATTGTTAAGGACAAATTGCGTTACATCAAGCCGGGCTACATTCGTCTGCGTATTGGGTATAGTATACGTAAAAGTCCAAACCTGCCTTGCCCCTGTCTGACCTGCCTGTAAAAGTGCCCTGTTGTTATTTGCGCCGGCATTTAAAACATTAAGAACAAGGTACGGGGAACCCGCGGCTGTATTCAGATTAAGCGGTATACGGAAATGAATGTCTATTGTTATAACTTGACCGGGAGTTCCCGTAATAAATCCGTAAATACCGTCCGGCATTGCAGAGCCAAATCTTGTTAAGATAGGATTTCTGTCTATACTTACCAAAAGCGGCACTGCGGAAACAGCGGACATATTTTCCGGGACGGCATTGTCAAACTGACGCGCCGCGATATTGTAAACACCGGTGCGATCAAGTTCTATCTCCGCTGTACGCCAAATACCGCCCACCTGTGTACGCCCCGTAGACGGCGCGGTGATCCATCCTGTCGTTGGCGGGGATACCGGGTTATAATCAAGATGATACTCTACCCTTACATTCTGGTTTTCCAAGCCGGAGATCCAAAATGACCTTGCTTCATAATTGTTTGCAAGAATATCCGTCCCCGTGACAGTTGGGGCGGCTGGAGGCACTGTATCTATTATAACATTTCTGCCTAATCCGCCGGGAGGAACCGATACAGGTTTTACAATTTCGTTCTCCGCCCTGTCTTTGATACTTAACCCCGCGCCCATTTCAATAGAACTTACACGCAGGAAATTTTCTGCCCCGGCAAAGCCGCTGGTATTATCGCCGTCTTCAACTTCGTAAACAAAACTTACGCTTGACTGCCCGGCAGTATTTGCAAACAATGCTTTTGCCGATCTTGCGGAAAGGTTTCCGCCGGCAAGGTTAAGATAAAAATTACCGGGCTCTGCACGTGTCCCTGTCGTTGCCCCGGAAACTGTTACAGGCTCGGAGAAAGTAACCGTAATATTAATACGGCTGTCTTCGCCGTACGGTCTTGTAACTGATACTGCTGTAGTTACGCTTGTAACTTCCGGGAAAATTTTATCAATAACAATGTTTTTCCCGCCTGCCAAAGACATATCCTTTTCATTATCAAAAGCGTCTCTGTGAATAACAGCCTGTGTTGTGCTGTCTTCTATAATACTTGTTAAACCTGACGCGGGGTATCTTGCTGTCCAGACAATATCTTCAACATGAAGCCTTTGCGGGAAAGTTGAATCTCCCTTGTAATCCAAGACATCAGAAGGAACCGTAGGCATATTTGACGGGTTTGCCACACCGTCAATAAAGTATCTGAAGATAAGTCTGTTTGTTCCGTTACCGTCGTAATAATACGCCCTGCCTCCGTTATTTAATAACAGATAGGGAGCTTCCAGCGGATCGGGCGGCCAGTAATGCGGCAATCCTTCATTCTCAAAGAATTTTACCGGAATATTAAAGCCAAGGAAAATTTCGATAAACCGCGACCCCGGCTGAAGAGGATATGTATTTTTAAACTCGCCGTAAAAACCATCGCTTACTTCACTGGAAATACGGATTAACGTAGGCATTTCCGTTTCTATCAGGAGCATTTCGCTGACCGTTTCATTGTTTTTATCATTCAGGTCTGTAAGCCCCATGCTCAGGGAAATAAAGGCGTCGGTATTTCTCTGCTCAAATGTATATTCATCGCTTAGCCAGGTTCCATCGGCGGATAATGCTCCGCCTATTTCAAATTCAAAGCTGTCCCCGCCCTGCCCTTTCCATGAAACTTTAAAATCTTTAAAAAATTTCAGGCGTTCCGCAGAATCTATACCGTCCCATTTACTCCATGAATCGTCGTTCCATGTCCCTTCCACGCGCATTTTATCACCTGCGTCAATAAGGGAGATCATTCCAAAACCGGAATTGTTCGTATATGTTTTTGACGTATTGTTATCTGTAATAATTATTCTTTCTATCGTAAGAACCGGCTTTTCCAGATCGCCCAATGATCCAAATGATTTTACAGATGAGCGCACACGTTCCCCGCCGACATTACTTAAAACGCGGACAAAGAAAACCTGATCCGAATGCGGATATTGATCCGGTCCGATATTCAAATGTTCAAAAAGATTCAAGGTTAAATAAAATTCGTATTCCGTTAACTCGCTTTCGCTGTTAACGCCCATATTGGTAATATTGGCTAACGGGATTTCCCAAACCCTGCTGTCATTACTGTCAAAGAAACCGGCAGCACCGGGACTTATGGCTCTGTCCCAATTTGCGTATGAGCGATCGGTATATAAAAGTTCCCGGGCAGCAAAAACATCCGGATCCGGATGGGGCTTTATCCATGCGATGCTTACACGATCCACACTAACGCCGCCTGTCCCAAGCACTTGAGCTATACCGCGGACATCAAAATCGCCTTTGTTATTGCCCCATAAAGTCGCGGTATCAGAAGGACTGGAAATTGTTTTTACCGTAGGTGTGGTATTGCTTTCTATTGTAAAAAATGCAATCTGGGGTTCGCTTTCAAGACCTTTAATATCTTTAACGGTGACAACAATTTTAAATCTTCCTACCCCGTATTCGCCTTCGGCTTTAAAAGCCCATGGACGGCTGCGTTTATCCACACTAAAAAGAAAACCGCTGTCCGTAACAGAACCTGTCCAGGGTCCCGATCCGGTATCCACATCAAGCGTACCTTCTATTAATTTGTAAAGCGTCCATTCAAGCGAATCAACTCCATCGTTATCGTATGCGGCATTGGTATTAATTGATTCGTTTGTCCAGATATATTTTAACTCAGGCGCGTTTAACGGGATTTCTTCATCGTCGTATGCAAACTTTCTTCCAAAATCTATCCGCGCCCATGGTTTGTCCGCTCTGGGGAAATACGCGAACCAGCCGTTGGATCTATGCGACATATTGCCGGCTCCGTCTTCAACCATGGAAATTACCTGCATGGGGGTGTATGAATCTTTGGATACTTCTGCCCCATCAATCGGGTTTCGCTCGTCATCCCGGACTATAAGGTCTTCATACGTAACGGCATCGCGTATTTTGGTAAATAAACCGACATTTGCTCCTATCGGTTCGGGACCGTCTTTAAAAGTACCGCGTTTTGGCAGGCTGCCGCCCACACCTGTCTCGTCCCACTGATAATCAAAATAAATAATTTTCTGATCTCCGTTGGAACTGTGATACGGGTAGCGGATATAATGCCGGCTGGTAAATTCAAGGTTAAGATAAAACGAGCCGATTATTTCCTTGTCAATTTCCCATTCAAAATCTATTGGACCTGTAACCCAGTTATTAATAAAGCTGAATGTTTCATCAGGCCTATTCACGGGATCATAAATCCAGGTGTTAAATATTACTTCTTCATTTTCTGTCAGCGGGTAACCGGGATGCAGCCTATACCATTCCCCGGATTGAGAACCCCTGTACAATTGCGGTTTTAAAACAATCAGGTTAGGCTCATTGTTATCATAGGTAACTTTTAGCTTTTGGGTGGAATTCGCGTCCCTGCGCCCCGTAACATCTGCCGCGCTTATGGTGATAAAATAATCTCTGGATGTAGGGTTATCTATCATCAATACAGGAAGATTCCAGTTTACTGTACCGCTTAACACCTGCCATATAGGAGGGTTGATATATACGCTTGCATCAGGATCAATATAACTTTCGTATACATCTATGGTATACGGCTGCCAGGAGGAATAAATATTATTGTAAGCATCCACCAATTCCCTGTATTGCCAGCTGTTATTCCAGCGCCACTCGCGTTCTGCGGGAAGAACCCCTTCCAGCCGGTCAAAGTAGACCATACTTATTTCCAAAATACCGATTCTGCTGTCGCTGGTAATAGACCCGCTTAAAGCGAAAACATTACTTACAGTAATATCCTGCTGCCCTTCAAGCGCGGAAGGAGAATTAATGGAAACAACAGGTCCTTCCAAAACCAGTCTCGCGCCAAGGCCGACACCGTCTTCGCAGGCTGAAAAAACAAGCATTGTTATAATTATTGCCAAAAATAAAAACTTATTTTGTTTCATGTTCTTTTCTCCTTATTGGGTAGTACCAGCCGGATTTTCACCGCCTGTGTAATTTTGCATATAACGATATGTAACAGCTCCGTAAGTAGCCAATACAGCATTATAATTATAATTATTCCGCTGCATAAAGTTAAATTGCGTGCCAACACCCTTTCCTGTCTGATACCAGTCGGTAACAATATCCCATGTTACCCATATATAGTTATTGTTTGTCCTGCCCGCAGCATTTGCACCAGCAGTATTACCGCCATTCGGCAGAGATCCGCCCTGACGGTATGCCTGCTTTGTATAATACGTAAACTCAGGTCCGTTAAAGGGCGCAGGCGGAGTATCAACATACGTTAGGCGCAATGGGAAACCCGGTGTTGACGGAACTACCGGCTGGTCAAACCCCTGTATTAAAAAGCGATTTGAATAACCGCCTAAATTTCTGTACAGCAGGGTTGTTTTATAAACTCCCTCGTAAGCCGCAGCCGAAGCCGTTAAGGCGCCCCCTGCAGAAGCACCGTCATTTACCTGCGCTTTTTCCGCAATAGCTGCGATATAATCCCGCCTGCCTGTATATAACCGCGCATCGGTATCATCTGCAACAGTGTTGCTAACCGTACCAAAAGCATCTCCCGCATAAAAGAAATATTCAAAAGTTCTTGTGCCGGTAAATACCGCGGCATTGCCGCCATTACCAGGCGCTCCTGTACCCGCATTAACAACACGGTAGCTCTGCCCGCCCGCACCTTGCGGTGTTAAAGCGATTAAATCACTCCAGCTTATGGTTCCATTTTGCGCTATTGGAATATCCGCATTCGTTGTTTGATTCCGTATCGGAACCAGAAGACCGGTAAAGAAACCGCCGTTCGAAGGCGGCGGGTTTTGATTACCACCGTTACCGATTGTGTTGTTGGCATTTCCTGTAACGGCATTACCGCCGGCATTGCCTGCCAGAACCGAAGGGTGTCCGAAGAAACCTGCGCCTGTATCATCAGCACTGGTAAATACCTCTGCGCCAACTGCCGGAGTGTAGCTTGTCCTAATAGTACTGTAATGAATATTAGCGCCGGGCGTTTCGCTGTCTATGCGTATTCTGGCATCAATAACAGGGCGTGTAACCTGATTACCTCTGAATTCATTTCCATGGTAATGGTCGCCGTGTGAATGTTTATCAGCGCGGATAACAGGTTTTGCCGTTCCCTCAGACCAGAAACGGTATCCCTCTCCCGCAGTATTTGTTGATGCTATAGGATCATTTACATTGCCTGCCGCATCACGGAATGCTCCTTCGTTTATAATAACTTCCCAAATACGTCCAGCTTCAAGAGTGTCCAGTCTGATGGTGACTAATCTGCGGTTTGCTGTATTTATTGTAACCGCCCCGGAAGAAGAAGGTATTTCCTGCCATTTCCATTTTGCGGCGTTAAAAACATCCCGCAACCGCTGTTCTGTTGCGTCCCCGTAAAGATCGTAACGGAAACCCAATACCCATTTACCTGATGTATCCGGGCGGACTCTTCCGTTTATATCAACAACTCCGTTTGTGTTGCTTATGTAATAATTGTAATTATAGTGGCTTCCGTTTGCATTATACTGAGCTGCCGGTAATCCGTCAGACCTTACCCACATGAGTCTGCGTTGATACTCTGTGATTCGAGCTGCGGGAGTTAAACCTGAAATATCAGGTAAACTTGTATTCATAGCCGGGAAGGTAGAATTAAGAAGAGAGTCCAGTTCCCCGGTAGAAAGAATTGGCGGAAGCGCCCATGTTCCCCAGGGACGCACGGTAATAAGACCTCCTGCCTGCGCCCACACTTCACGGTCAAATTCCAGAGTAATTGTGTTATTCATAGCAGCAGTCATTGTACCGCCGTTACCAAGAGAGGCGGCGCCCGGTCTTGCCGGGGTATAATTTACAATACCCGGCCGCACAGAAACAATATGCAAATTTGGACGGTTCAGGTTAAATGCGGACGCGGTCGTTATGGGTCTTTGGGTTACGGTTTCGTTAGCGCGGTCTTCCCAAATTGGAAGCGCGTTTCCGTATTCATCTACTACATTTGAGAGCTCAATCCTTGTTACCTTAATATCGCTCATCCGTATGCCGGACGGGATATTACCTGTAAAAGAGAATACCGTGTTAAGGGTATTATTAATATTGGTTGTCATGGTTATAAGCATTTCACTAACATTACCGCCTGTAGTACCCATGAGTGTAAGGCGGACAGGAGCGCCGGTTGTATGAATTGCATTTGCCCTTACAGGACGCGAAAAATGCAGGCGGAAAGTTGCGGACGCTCCCGCAGGATGCCAGCCGTCCGACAAAGCGCTGCTTATTGAGTAAAGTTCCGGCGCACGTGAATTTATTACAACACTGCGCTCGGCGGCAAATGCGGAAGTATTCCCCGCCCTGTCAATCTGCCATGCTGTTACGGCATATTCCGAAGGAATGTAAGTGCTTTTATCCCTGTTGGCATTATCACTGTCCGCAAGCGTGCCGAACGCGTTAACCGCAAGATTCACCGGCTCTATGCCGCCGCGCAGTGAATAATAAATCTGCGCTCCTGTAACAGTGGAAGTTACCCTGATATATCTTGCTGTATTTGCAAGAATTGGACTGCCCGCAATCGCGGCAGGATTTCCGGTATTGGTCGCATGAAGAGTATATCCTGGCGCGGGCGGCTGGGCTGTAATAATAAACGCCCTTTCATTCGCGGTATTCCCGTTCCTTTCATTAACCGCGGGAAGGGTACTGATGTCTATCAGGTTTCCAGCCATGTCGGTAATTGTATCTTCGGTTGCAAGCGTCAATGCCGTACCTGAAGATGTAGTTAGCCAGCCGGCTGCCCAGGAAAGCTGGGTCTCAGGAACATTTGCTGCATTAACAAGCCATGTAAATTCAAGGATACTGATATTCCCATCATGCCTTACGGATGAAAAATCCGCGTATACCGTTGTGCTTCCAAAACTTATATAAGCCCGGGGTGAGCCGGAAACCTGCACACGTTCTGTAGCCCTAAGTCTCATTGTAATTATTTTTCCGTTATTAAAGTAAGAGTAGCCGCCAATCCCTGTCTGGGCAAAAGTTACCCTGTCAATTCTGGGACGGACACCATCCAGCTCCATTGCGGCTCTGCTTTGTAAACTGTTATCGTGATTAAAAAAACTTATTATCGCATTAACATTGTCTCCGCCTGAGACATTTTCCATTGTTTCAAGAGCTACGCCCGGGGGCAGATAAATTGGGTTCAAGGAAGTATGCAGCTTACTGGAACTGTCTCCGGATTGTACGGTATATGTGAATATAAGGGTGTTTCCTGTAAAACCTTCCATATATTCCGCATACGCGCTGGGAGCCGGTTCAAGATCGCCCGGGTTACTGAAATACAATTTAAGTCTGGGGAATTGCGCGCCGCTTGCCCTTGATACCTTTACAGGCATTGAAAACACCGCTTCAAAACGCAGTTCGTCTCCTTCCTTGTACAATCCGGGTCCTGTGCTTGTTGTAATGTATAAAAGAGCCGGAACATTGGACATGATAATATTTCTCTGCATCTCGATTCTGTTACCCAGAATATCTTCTGCCTCAAACCGATATGTCCTTTGCGAACCCTGGGTAAAATAGGCATTTACAAATTCTCTTGGTACTATATATTTTTTTTCATTCAGAACCGGATTGGGATCCTCGATACTGCCGTAATCGGGGTTATTATTCGGGTAACCCGTTACATCGGTTATTTTTAAACTTTCCTGTTTAATGCCTATTCCGTGCGCGGCGCTCGCGCTCATGTGCAGGATAAGATCTGCGTTTGTATCATGAATAAGCATTTCCTGATACGGATAAAACAAAGTGAGCGTGGGCTGGGTGTTGTAACCTGCCAGCCGGAAAGATTTAAAGGAATCCGTCCCGCCTACATTTCTGGCTTGAATTACAAAACGTTTGCTGTTTCTTGACTCGCCGGGGAAATCATCCAGTATATCCAGCTCCAGAGAAAAATTATTGCGTATATATTCAGTGTTGTTTAATATTATCGTTTCTCCTTCGGATACTGGAACTTTCCATATAACAATTTCATCCTGGGTTATCCTTTGCCCCGGAGGCAGAACTGTCCCTACCGCCCTAAGCGCGGTTTCAGCCGCGGCGACAAAATCGCTTATAGAATTGGGCACCCACGCGATTTGAACCCACTGAACAACCTGCGCGTCAATTGTATAACCGGCAAGATTAAACTTTGTCCCGTTAAGCGCCGGGAAAGTATTTTCCGACGCGGGGTTATTAACAATGATAATCGGCGAATTAGCGCTGCGAACATGAACTTGCAGAGGCGGATGCACATTCCAGAGACTCTCCCCCTGTTCCCCGCCGTAATGGGTTTCCCATCCGCCTTTAACATCCATTACCATGGCAATAAGCCGGTATTCCCCGACAGTACCCGCATTAAGGTTGATTATCTGCCGCCGCCTGTCAGGTCCGCTTAAAAGCGGATCATACAGATTGGACAGCGCCATCATGCTGATAATTTGATTCCGCCTGTCTGCATTCACTATAAGCGATTCAATATAGGCGGCTTCGCTTTCACTTCCCCTTAACGCGTCAAAGCTTTCTTTTAAAATTAAACCGGCGTAAATTTCACAAAGCTCATCGTCATCGTAAAATTCAATTCTTAAGTTTCCCATCGGTTCAACGGCGATTATCCCCGAAGCGATATCCGGAAAATCCATCACATTGATATGCGGCCTGTCCGAAGCGGGATACCAAACCGTGCCGAATTTTATCTGGCTCTGATACGCCGCGTCATTAATCGGTCCGTATTCGCCCCAGTTAGCGTCGTTCCATGCCCATATTTCAAATCCTATATGGTGCGGACCGCTTGACAGCGAAGACCTCCAGTTTTCCATTTGTAAAGCATTAATATCCCATTCGGGTCTGTATTTATCTTCATAACCTTCCGAGTTAACTTGCCGTGACGGAGCAAGCCCGTCTATATCGGTTGTAATTCTTCTTGTTATCATTAGCCCTGTGTTCTCATCCAGGACTTCTTCCACAACCCACATTCGGCTCCCCGCGACACCTTCAAAACTGCCGGTAAAATGGACGGCGAGGGTAAACGCTTCGTTCTGGAAATAATCAACCCCGATACCAACTTCGTCTGTCCATTTAATTTTTTGATATCCCGCAATGCCGAAATTAATACGCTCTTCGTAGAACGCGCGGCTCTGAAGACCCGCCAAGGGTTCGCCCAAACCGCTGTCAAGATAACGCTTAATTGACACCGATTGAATCAGCGGGTCTAAAAGAGCAAGCCTTATGTTTACAATATCCTGCCCCTGATTATTAAAAGAATCCTTCACCAATACCTGAATACGGTAATCCTGATACCCCACTTCTTCGGCATCAATTTCTATTCTCGCGCTCCATGTGCCGTTTTGGTTTACCGTTAATTCTTTAAGACCGGTATGCTGGTTAAATGTAAACCCGTTGTTTAATTCGGAGATAGTAATGCTTACAGGACCAAAATCATCCCACCATGTGCCGTACAGGAAAAGCGAATCGCCCCTGTTTAAATCTATCCATTGGTTGTCATGAGGCGCGATAATGACGATATGAGGAGGTGTGGTATCTACCGGATCTCCCAGACCCATAGGCATATCACAGGCTGCAAAAATAAACAGCAAAGATAAACACAGGCCGATTTTTACTAAATTTCTCATAACTACCCCCGCAATATATGTGTATGAATTATTTTTGGAAAACGTATATCTTTAAATTTATCCCGATATATGGAAAAAAGCAATTAAAATTTGCAATAGATTCACATCAAATCCTTTATATGAATAATAAGACATTTGCTATATGACAGAATAATACAATTACAGTACGCTAATATTTCTTTCCTTACGCTCAAAAAGGAGTTAAATTCTATGTTATGCGATTATGCGGGAGAAGTTCATGAAAAAGCGCTTGCTCTTTTTGTTTATAACATTGTCAATTATTGCCATTTTGGCAAATGGCTGCAGAGAACCGGCTTCCGGCGGCGGCGGATCGGGTAATGAGCCGGATGAACCGGGTGAAGGACAGGGCATAGTAAATGTACATATTACTATGCGGGATCAGGGGCAGGAAATTGATGTATCAGGCTCTGCTGATGCGATAATTTACAAATACATAGAACCCCGTGCGGTTAAATATACGCTGAACAATCCCGTATCTGATCATATTTATATCTGGTATATAAACAATGAAGAGGCGCACAGGAGCAATGAACTTGAAATTTACGCCTCCGATTATTCATTAGGATATTATACGGTACGTATTACCGTTCAAATTAACAATTCATATTGGTCGATACCCGGTAATTTAAGCTTTACCGTCATGGCTGGTAATTAAAACAGGAGAAGAAAAATGAAAACGAATTATTTTGCGATTATTACAGCGGTTCTTGTCGTCATGACAAGCCTGGCAGGATGTTTTGTGGAACCGTCAGTTTCTGCCGGTGACGGAAAAGGATATTTAAAGCTGCAATTTGCTTCAGATGCCGCACGGACAATACTGCCTCCGAGTTATTCCTTTAGTTTTTTCCAGCTTAACTTTACCCAAAATTCCAACGGCGCGCCGGATATGGAAATTACCAACAGCACTTCCGGCGTTAACCTTAGCCAGCTGGAAATTGTCGAAGGCGGCTGGAAGCTTGATGTCAAGATATTCCTGGAAGCGGGAAGAACTACACAGATTGCATCGGCAAACGATATTAATGTAAATGTTATTGCCGGGCAAACCGTACAGATTACGGTTTATCTTGTCTTTGGCGAGATGAACGCGGGAACCGGAACCTTTACATGGAATATAACCAGCACCGCCGTTACACCGGATTTAATTAATATAAGCCTGATTCGGTTAGACAAAGCGGCAGACAATATTATAAAAACATCTTTAACCGGCAATGATGCCGCTGTTCCTGCCGGACACTACCTGGCTACAGTACGTCTGGATAAAGACCTTATTGCCGCTGACAATGGCGCAAGACGGGTGCTCTGGAGCGATGTACTGCACATATATCAAGGACAAACTACAAATCTCGTGCAAACTTTCACTTCTGCAAATTACAGTAACAATATAAAAAATGTATGGCTTATTGTCGGCTCCTCATCATATTTAATGACAGAAGATGAACTTGGATACTTTGAAACCCGGCAGAATATGGCGGCATCCAATACATTCGCTTTCAGTCTGTCAGACCCCGCTATCATTACAAACGAAAATAACAGAGCGATGTTTGTTCCGGCAGCCAACAATATGTCTGTATCGGCAAGCAATACAATGACTTTTATTCCGTATAACATTACCGCGAATAAAGGAAACAAATGGACAATATCAGATTACGGCAGTTGTGATTTTTTATTAAATCCTGTTGACTGGAATTTCATGTTCAGCCAGGGTGTCGTTTACCCTGTTAAAGGCGTATCTATTCCGGCAACTCTAACCATGAATGTCGGCGGCAACCATCAGCTTGTTCCGACATTTGATCCGTTTAACGCAACCAATAAAAATGTATCATGGTCTGTCGTTTCCGGTACTGCCGTTTCTGTAGCGCAAAACGGCACCGTTACTGCCAATTCCGCGGGTACAGCGACTGTCAGGGTAACTACAGATGACGGAGGTTTTACTGCCGATTGTACTGTTACCGTAAGGGTACCTGTTACAGGAGTTACGCTTTCGAACACTCTTACCCTGTATGTCGGCGACACACATCAGCTAACAGCTGTTATAGCTCCGGCTAACGCGACCAATCAAGATGTAACATGGTCTATCGCTTCCGGCAGTGCCGTCACCGTTTCAACTAACGGAACAGTTACCGCAAATAATGCAGGTACTGCGACTGTCAGAGTAACAACAGCGGATGGTAACTTTACTGCCAATTGTACAGTTACCGTATACGGCAAAGGCAATGTTAATGTACAGCTTACCGTAACGGATCAGGGCGCGGGTCTTTCTGTTCCCGGAAACGCTAACCCCACAATTTACAAATCCGGAACACCCGGTACGGCAGCATTTACATTGACCAATCCGGTATCAGGACATACCTATACCTGGTATATTAATGACCAGATAGCGGCAACCGGCAACAGCCTTAATGTTAGCGCTGCCAATTATTCATTAGGTTATTACACAATACGCCTTGTAGTTCAGGAAGGCGGACGTTTCTGGTCTATGCCGGGCAATTTAAGTTTTACTGTAAGGGCCCAAAATTAGGGGAGAATAAAACGTGAAAAAGACGCTGTATAAAACAACAGTTACATTTCTTGTTTTGCTGATTGGGTTGGCGGGATGTCCTAATTTTATGGAACCGCCAATTCCCTCACCCGGCGAAGGAAAAGGATTTGTAAACCTGCAATTCGATGTTGATCAGAGCGGGCGGACTATACTGCCTCCGAATTATTCCTTTAGCTTTTATCAGCTAAGCTTTACCGGCAATTCAAACGGCGCGCAGGATTATATAATTACCAACAGCACTTCCGGCGTAAACCTTAATCAACTTGAGCTTGTTGAAGGAAACTGGAAACTGGAAGTAAGAATATATCTTGAAGCCGGAAGGTTAACCCAGATTGCATCGGCAAGTAATATCGATGTAAATGTTGTTCGCGCGGGCAGCGTAACTGTAACAGTTCCTCTTGTTTTCAGCGCGATGAGCGGCGGAACCGGAACCCTTGTATGGAATATAACCAGCGATATAACCCCGGATTCCAGAGATATAAAATTAACCCGATTGGATGCAACCGGCACTGTTACTTTACCAAACCTTACAGGCAATAATCCCGCAGTTCCCGCAGGATACTATCTCGTTACAATCCGCCTGGACAAAGACCTTATTACATCCGGCAGCGGAGCGCGCCGGGCTATCTGGGCAGACATACTCAATATCTACCCGGGACAAACAACAAATTTAAACCGTAATTTTACAGCAGATAATTTCAGCAATAGCATAGAAAATGTATGGCTTATAGTCGGATCTGCTTCATATCCAATGACAGAAAATAATCTTGGATACTTTTCCGTACAGCAATATATGGCGGCATCTGATACATTCGCTTTCAGCCTGAACAATCCTGCTTCAACTACCGCAAATCAAAGAGCATGGTTTGTTCCCGCGAGTACGACTGTGGCTGCAGTAACACCCGGTAATAATACAATGACCTTTTTGGCAAATCCTTCTGCGAATCCTGCCAATGCAAGAAGATGGACGTTAAGTAACCATGGCGCTTGTACCTTCACCCTGAATCCTGTTGACTGGAACTTTTCGTTTACCCAGAATATCATTTACCCTGTTATAAGTGTTTCTCTTCCGGCAACTCTTACAATGATAGCCGGTGATACTCACCAGCTTACTCCTGTTTTTAACCCAACAAACGCAACCAATAAAAATGTAACATGGTCTATCGTGGACGGCGGCTCAGAAATAATAAGTGTTTCAGATAACGGCCTTGTTACTGCCAACGGAGAAGGGACAGCTTCTGTCAGAGTAACTACACAGGATGGAAACAGGACGGCTGACTGTATTGTTACGGTAATTGAACCTGTTAATGTGATAGTTCCCTACACATGGAGATTCGGATCAGCAAATGCCATAGACGGCTGGGAAGCATTCAATAACACCAATACAACTACACAAGCAGATACAACAATGAAAACGGACGCTCCATTCGGCAATGGTATGACAATAACGGCAAGCGAAATTGCCGGAGCAACAACAACCGGTATGCGCTGGATGCCTTCGCAGTCGGGCTGGTCAGGCGGTCCTGTAGGATGTTTACAACCCAATGCGGAAACTTTACTTGGTCAGGGCAGACATTTTATAAAAATTGATCATGTTCCCGGACCTTTCACCATTACATTGAACTATGCCAGTACCGGCGCTGCAAACTCCGGCCGTTTTGCTCAGCTTTACATTAACGGCGTTAAGGTAATGGACGGCGCTGCAACCCCCGGTTCCAATGCAACATCTACCCGCAGACAGCTTGTATACGATTATTTGGGTACCGACAGAGTTAATATTCAGATAGGCGCCAACAGTCCCATAAGACTCTTTGAAGTAATACTGGACAGAACACCGGTACAAAGCGTTTCACTTCCGGCAAGTATTGATCTGCTGGTTGGCGACACTTATCAGCTTGTTCCTGTATTCACGCCAGCCGGTGCAACAAATAAAAATGTAACATGGTCTGTCGCTTCCGGCGCGGGTTTTGCAAGTGTATCAAACAGCGGCCTTGTTACTGCAAGCGCTGTTGGTACGGCAACTGTCAGGGTGACAACACAGGATGGAAACAGAACTGCTGAATGTACCGTTAATGTAAGAGCGGCGCCTCCTGCCGGTTCCGGCTGGGTGAATATACCGCTTACCGTAACGGATCAGGGTACAGGTTTTATTGTTTCCGCGCCTGCCAATACAAATATTTATAAGTCCGGCACACCCACTGCGGCGGAATTTATTATAACAAACCCTGTGGCAGGGCATACTTATACATGGTATGTAAACGGAGAAGCTGTACCGAGCATCAATAACAGACTGCAGGTTAGAGCCGCCGACTACTTACTTGGCCGTTACAATGTTCGCCTTACCGTTCAAATAAACAATACTTTCTGGTCTATGCCCGGAAGTTTCAACTTTACAGTTTTGGACAGGAACTAGGGAGGAAATGAAATATGAAAAAGAAATTTTTTAACTTAACATTTGCTGTTCTTATCCTCCTTGTAAGCCTTGCGGGATGTCCGGATTTAGATCAGCCTCTGATACCTGTACCTGAAGAAGGAAAAGGATTTGTTAACCTTCAATTTGCAGCGGATATAGGAAGAACCATTTTACCTTCAAGTTATTCCTTTGCGGGCTTTGAGCTCATCTTTACACCAAATCCTAACGGCACAGCGCAAACCATTAACAACAATACCCCCGGCGTAAATCTTGGACAATTGCAGGTCAGCGAAGGAACCTATTTGCTGGAAGTCAGGGTATTTAATAACGCGCAGCGGCAAACACGGATTGCTTCTGCAAGCGGTTTAGCGTTGACCGTTTCGCGTACAACTCCAGCAACCGTTCTTGTGCCTCTTGTTTTTACCCAAATGACCGGAAACGGAACACTTGGGTGGGGTATAACCGGTGTTTCACCCAATGTCACCAATATAATACTGACCAGATTGGACGCAACCGGAACTGTTACAAAAAATACTTTAAGCGGCAATGATACTGCGGTTCCCGCGGGTTATTATCTTGCTACTGTCCGTCTGGAAAGAGAACTTATCGCGGCAAACAGCGGCGCAAGCGCCATAATCTGGGATGACATACTCCACATTTATCCCGGGCAAACTACACGTTTGGATCTAACTTTTACTGACAGCGATTACAGCAACAACATGGAAAATATGTGGCTTATTTCCGGTACAGAAACTTTCCTTATGAATATTAACAACCTTGGATATTTTTCCATTCAGCGGAACATGACTGCAAACAGCACATTTGCTTTCAGCGTATCTAACCCTGCTGTTGTGACAACAGCGAATCAAAGAGCTTGTCTTGTTCCGGCTGCGAACAATACAAATGCCGCAATTGGCAGGAACACCACAACTTTTCAGTTATACACCCCCGCAGGTTCTGCAACTGCCAATAACAGATGGCGAATTGCCTCTGCCGGGCTTTATAATTTTACCGTAAACCCTGTTACCAGAGAATTTTCTTTTAGTAATGCAAACAATATCAATATAATCGAAACCAGCGGCTGGCTGGAAACCTTTTTTGTTAAATGGGAAAAAATGGACAATGTCCCGAAATTCAATGTGTACTACAGGTCTAGCGGCACAATCCCATGGATACAAATTGATGATCCGCTGATTCGGGAATATCAGGATCATATGCGCGCTGACATACTTGGTATTTCTGCGGGAACTTATGAAGTTCAGGTACGGCAGGTCAATGACTTGGGTGTTGAATTTGGGAATAATGCGACTGCTACTGGAATTTCTGTAATTGCTCATACTCGCGAAGGTTTTGCATTCTTAAACAGCAGGATTCCCGGCGCGTACAACTTGAACGGCACGCCCAAAGCCGGTGCGCGTATTCTGTACATAACCAATACAAACAAAGATGTTGTAAAATTAGGGGTCAGAAGAAATAATGCCACTACAGAAATTGAATATACAGGACTCCAGGCAATTCTTACCGCTTATGAAGGCGGCTTTGAAGAGCGTCCTTTGATTGTCCGCTTTGTCGGCAGGATAAATGAAAAACGAGGATCGGCGTTCACAGACAGCGCGGGTTCTGTAATGATTAAGGGAACCGCAAACAGGCCGAACACCAATAACGGAATGAACATTACTTTTGAAGGTGTAGGCCATGACGCTACTGTTTACGGCTGGGGTTTCAGAACCAGCAGAGCAAGCGGCGTCGAAATTCGCAACCTTGGTTTTATACTTGGCAATACCGATGACAAAGACGCTATTGAATTGCAAAACAGCAATCATATATGGGTGCACAATAATGATTTATTCTACTGTATGCCCGGCAGCGCAAGCGATCAAAAAAAAGGCGACGGCACATTGGATATAAAAGCCTGTGATTTAATAACCGTTTCCTTTAACCATTTCTGGGATTCGGGAAAATCCAGCTTGTTAGGCAACAGTGCCTCGGAAACGCCCGGTCGTGTCACTTATCATCATAACTGGTTTAATCATTCAGACAGCCGCCATCCGTTGGTACGTGTTCACAAAGTACACTTGTACAACAATTTCTATGATAATGTCGGCAAGTACGGAATCATAGCAAGAGTGGGAGCGTCTGTCTTTGCAGAAAGAAATTATTTCCAGAATACAAAAAAACCAATACTGATTTCTCAGCAAGGCACCGACATTGTAAATGGCACAGGGAACGCAATCTCCAGCGATAACGGCGGTATAATTAAAGCGTTTGATAACTTCATGGATAGTTTTTCCTCGGCTGACTACAGACCGTGGAGTTCAGCCAATACGATAGAGTTTGACGCCTATCCAGTAACAGCCGCATCAAATAACGTTCCTTCTTCTGTAACAGCGAAGAAGGGCGGCGCTGTATACGATAACAGTTTCCTTACTTACTCATACAATTCGGATTCCCCAACTGTTGGCAGAGACAAAGTTATGCAGTACGCAGGCCGTTACTGGGGCGGGGATTTAAGATTTACCTTCCCCCCAGGGTCTCAAACTCTTGTTGACAACCCAATGCCCGAACTCTTGCTGCTATTGCAAAACTACTCTAGCAGACTGGTAGCGATTCAGGGCTCAGACCTTGCCGATGATGGTCCGTCGAATCCTCCGGTATGCAGCGTTTGCGGAGTAACCCCCTGCGCTTGCGGCGGCGACCCGCTCCTTACAGGAACTGTAACCATAACCGGAACCGCGCAAGTGGGACAAACGCTCACCGCGAATACCGGCAGTCTTGGCGGCAGCGGGACAATTTCCTATCAATGGAGGAGAGCTAGCACCAACGTCGGCACCAACAGCAATACCTACACCGCGCAATCCGGCGACTTGGGCGCGACCATCACCGTAACGGTAACCCGCGCCGGTCACTCCGGCAGTGTTACCAGCGCTCCGACAGCGGCAGTTATCGCCGCAGGCGGCGGCACAAATCCTCCTGCAGTATCAGGGCTTATATTAATATCAAGTGATTTTTCTGCCGTAACTGTAAGTGATTCATTATATAAAGGATTGATATTTGGAACAGGGTGGGCTAATCCGATTTCGCAAACTGCCACAGTTGCAGGGACTACATTCACACATAGGACTACTAATGGCGGGGGAGCAAATGGTAATCAACGGTATTTTGGTATTCCTCTTTCCGGTCCCGCGACAGTTACGCTTTATATTTGCGCCAATGGCTCTAATGCAGGTACCCTTGGAATTAACCATACTACCGGTATCAGCGCGACAAAAACAGCGGTAACTACCGGCCATACAGTTATTGCAGGCGGAACCAATGCTTCTCTGCCCGGCGAGATTGTTTATAACAGCACAGTAACCGGGTATCATATACTTTGGGTTTTCCCGAGTCTTTCCAGCAGATTATTTGGAGTTTCAGTAAGCGGCGGAGGCGGAGGCGATCCCGTCCTCACCGGAACTGTAACCATTAGCGGAACAGCTCAAGTGGGACAGACACTAACCGCGAACACAAGCGGCCTTAACGGCACCGGGGCAATTACTTACCAATGGAGAAGAGGAGCTTCCACCAACATCGGCACCAACAGCAATACCTATATTTTACAGTCCGCCGATCAAGGCTCAACCATTTCTGTAATAGTAACCCGCGGCGGCACCACAGGCAGTCTTACAGGCGGCCCGACGGCAGTTGTCACCGGCACAGGCGGCGGCGATCCGCCCGGTTTTGTGTGGAGACAGGCAACCATTGGAAACAGAACAACTTCTAATCACATAAGGCAGGCAGGCGATACAAGTATTGTTATGTCCGCCAGGGCTACAACACAACAGGGATGGACAACAGCTGATGGAAATCAGAATGGTAATTTTATTTATATCAATGTGACAGGTAATTTTGAATTTACTGTAAGAATCTCAGATTTAACTTCATCATCTACCAACAATGCCAATGACAGGATAGGTATAATTGCCATGGATGCTAATCCCGCTAATTTAAATATTGCGGCTCCGAGTATTTTAAATTACGCTGCTCCATTTAAAAATGCTCAAAACCCTGATCCTCGATCTTTAGCCCGCAATAACGGCGCTGCTCCAAGTCACAATCAACTGAGTCCGGCTGGTTCCAGACCAGATCTTACTGTTCAAACTTATTGTTATCTCAGAATAACACGTAATGGCAACACTTTTACTACTGCCGCATCTTCAGACGGGACAGCATGGGCAACAAGAGCAGAAACTTTGTCTACTGCGCCGGATGTTATGTATATTGGATTATTGGTTTCCGGGATGATGACAACCGCTGATAGCGCCGCGACTTTCAGTGAGGTAACATTAAAACACGGTACAGGGCTTACCGAAACTTACATCGGGAATTTCAGCAGCTTGTTTAATTAGCTCTGCCCGCGCCTTATATAAAAAGGAGCTGTCCAGGAATTACTTCCCTGACAGCTCTTTTTTTTGCTTATAATACTATTGGGTATACTGCAATCTGTATAACCCGGCATAAATCCCATCACGTGTTACAAGGTCTTCATGTCTGCCGTCTTCCACAAGACGTCCGTTGGAAAGAACCAGAATACGATCCGCGTTGCGTATCGTAGAAAGCCTGTGGGCAATAACAAAAGATGTCCTGCCCGCAAGAACCTTCTGCATTCCCAGCTGAATCAGGCGCTCTGTTTCGGTATCAATGGAACTTGTTGCCTCATCAAGAATTACCACTTTTGGATTATGCGCCATAACACGCGCAAAACTTATTAGCTGCCTTTGCCCTGTAGAAATATTGGACGCTCTTTCAGAAAGCACGGTTTTATAGCCATCCGGCAAACCGGAAATAAACTCATGGGCATAAACCGTTTTTGCCGCCTCAATAATTTCTTCCTGCGAAAGCTTAAGTCCAAGGCAGATATTTTCTTCTATTGTGCCGGAAAACAAAGTAACATCCTGGGTAACCGGCATTATGGAATTGCGTAATTGAGGAAGAGGAATATTTTTAACCGGTATGCCGTCCAGGCGTATTTCTCCGGAATTAATATCCCAAAGACGCGCTAGCACATTTATAATTGTAGTTTTTCCCGCTCCCGTAAAACCGACAATTGCCGCCATTTGCCCCGGCTTTACAGAGAAAGACAGCCCTTTTAAAACATCCTCGCCCTCTTTATAAGCAAAACAAACATTATCAAATTCAATATGCCCCTTTGCATCTTCCATTGAATGAGAGCCTGTATCAGGTATCTGTTCATCCGTATCCATTAACTTAAAAACTTTTTCTCCGCCTGCCATCGCAGACTGAAGCAGAGTGTATTTTTCCGCAATATCTGTTACCGGAGCAAAAAACATCTGAACCAGATTGATAAACGCAATTAATGTTCCTATGGAAATTGAATCTGATGCTGAAAGCGCTATGTAGCTTCCAACAACAATTACAACAGCCAGTGTAATTGTAGAAAACCATTCAACCATAGGTCTGAATGTAGCGAATACATACATTTCCTTAAGGTTTGCGTTTAACAATTCATTGTTTGATTCCTTAAATTCATTCAGGCTCTTTTTTTCCTGCCTGAAATACTGTACTACCTGCATTCCCGCAAGCCGTTCCGCAAGATACGCAAAAACCCTGGAGGAAGCGGTTCTTTGCCTTCTAAACGCATCCCGCGCTTTTACGCGGCTAATAAGCGTTACAACAAGGACAGGCGGCAGGGTAACAAGCACCATAAGCGCCAGTTTCGGCGAAAGAATGAACATTGTAACAAGAGTTCCTGTCATAATTGCAATATCTTTTAAAAAAGCAATCAGCACAGTTGTAAAGAACTCATCCATTGTCTGCACATCGCTTGTAAGCCTCGTAACAATTCTGCCCACAGGATGACGTGAAAGATACCCTGTAGACTGGCAGAGTGTTTTTTTAAAAAGACCAAGACGCATATCCTTCATTACGCGCTGTGTCATAAGGTTTGCAGTCCATGTTTGCATAAAGGTAAGAATAAAAACAAACAGCAGAATAAATAAATATATTACGGAGCCCTGTATCAGCAAAGAGGTGTTTTTTTCCATAATTGCATCGTCAATAATCCGGCGCAGCATTACAGGAATAACCAGTTCTCCGAACGTAGAAATTAAAAGGGCTAAAAGAGTAATAGCCGCCAAATGCTTATAAGGTTTTAAGAATGAGAAAATTCTTCTTACGATATTAATATCAAGTTCTTTGGTGATATCATCAGTATCAAAATAACTTTCAGCCATCGCCCTGCTCCATTCTCTGAAATGCAGCCATTTTACTGTAAAAACCAGCCTCTTTTGCAAGGTCTTCATGATTACCGTATTGAAGCACCTTCCCCTTGTCCAAAACAAGAATTTTATCCGTATATTTAAGGGCAGAAACCCTATGTGATACAATAATTGTTGTTTTTCCTTTTCTTTCTTTTCTTATCGCTTCCAGTATTTTTTGCTCTGTCTCATTGTCCACCGCAGAAAACGAATCGTCCAAAATTAAAAATTCACTGTCCATAATAACAGCTCTTGCTACAGCTGTTCTCTGTTTCTGCCCTCCGGAAAGCGTAAGACCTCTTTCCCCCACAAGAGTATTTTTTCCATTCTGAAAATTATCAAGATCTTTATTTAACGCGCAAACAGATATCGCTTTAATTAATTCATCTCCGCTATTTTTATCATTTTTGCCGTACATAATGTTATTCGCTATAGTATCAGAAAAAAGATAACTATCCTGGGGGCTTACAGCAAAAAGCGATCTTAGCTCTTCCAGCGGCCATTCCCTCACATCAAGGCCAAAAACATTTACACTGCCGCCCGGGGGATCAATCATTCGCGTAAAAGTTTTTACAAGCGTAGATTTTCCGGATCCTGTTTTTCCCATGATACCTAACCACTCTCCCCTGCTCACCCTTAAGTTTATCCCTTCCAGCGCTTTGTTTTTTCCGTCATAGGAGAAATCAAGATTGGACAATTCAAGCGCAGGAACTTCAATATTCTCATTTCTTGTTCCCAATTGCTCATTATCCTTTATGGACGGCTGCGTATTTAAAATCTCATTTATCCTGCCCATGCTTACAGCGCCTCTTTGAATCATGTTCACCATAAACCCTGCGCCCATAAGCGGCCATATCAGCATACCAAGATAACGGAACATTGCCACAAGGCTTCCCGGCGTCATAACTCCGTTAATTACCCTTATGCCTCCTATAACAAGCATAATCAATACCGTAAGCCCGGAAAGAAAACTTACAAAAGGAAAGAAAAAACCAAAAAGACGCACAAGATCCATATTTGCTTTTCTGTAATCATCATTTGAATCTGCGAACTTTTTAATAAACCACCATTCTTTAACAAATGACTTTATTACGCTGATACCTGCAAAAGTTTCCTGTACATTATCGCTTACTTTTGAATATGCTTCATGGGCGGCTTTAAATCTTTTTCCCGCAAGTTTGCCAAAAACAAGAATTAATAAAGTAACAAGCGGAAGCGGAATAATCGCAAAAAGCGCAGACCTTGCGTCCTGGATAAATATAATTACAAGAATAGCAGTGGACATAAAAACAAAATCAAAAAGAGCTACAATTCCCATGCCGATAGACATCCTAACAGCATGAAGATCATTTATGGAGCGCGCCATCAGATCCCCAATTTTATTTTTCTGATAAAAATCCCACGATAATTTTTGCAAATGGCAGAAAATATCTTCACGCAGCCGGGTTTCTACGCGCCTGGAGGAACCATTAATAAAATAACGCCAAAAAAAACGTCCTACAGAAACAAAAGTCATTATCCCTACCATACAAAGGCAGAGAATAATAATTTTCTTCCATTCAAAATCACCTGTACTAATCATATCTACAGTGATACGTACAAACTGGGGAATGGCTATTTGAGCCGCATCTACAATTATAAGACATATAACGCCCAAAATATAACGATTGCGGTATTTGGCAAGATACGGGAATAAAGATTTAAATTCCTTAAGAAAAGATTGTTTGCCCATGAATCATTTTCTTTTTTTTGCTTCTTCTTGTTTTTTAAGATCTGTCTCCAGCTTGGTAGACCAGATGTTCAATTTTTTCTTAATTTCTTCGGCTTCTTCACTTTCAGACAGTACAATATGAATGCGTTTTAACGCGGATAAAAATAAAATTCCTGTTTTAAAATCCAGCATTTGCTGCGTAGAAAGTTCGTATTTATCGCGATAGCGGCTTGCCGCGCGCGACAGAAGTTCTTTTATTAATCTAAGGTGGTAAACAGTAGAATCATAATACGGCGATTCAGGATGCGAGTTTGTCATGGCATTGCGTAAATCCAGAATATTTTTTGCGGTAGCGGCAAACCTGCCCTCCATTTCTACAAATGTCCATCTCCATTTGGAATTATCTCCGTAAGCCTGTTCCAGCAAATCTATGGCAAAACCCATTTTTCTAATCAGGTTATAGCGCTGATTTGGATCAAAAGATTCAATTGCGGATAATTTTTCTTCGTAGTCGGAAAAAGGCGCGTCAATATAATTGCTTACAACTTCTTCTAGGTAAATAACGGCTTTGTACATGGATTTTCTCGCATCGTTTAACGCTTCTTCATTTTTAACTTTTAAAACCGCCATGGAAACGCCGTTAATTGCCATATAACTTGACGCTAAATTAAGCATAGCGTCTACAAGAGTTAGTTTTTTTAACACTGTACCGCCAGGATTCTTTTTAACAATAGTTAACAAATCAGACTCTTCTTTTAAAAGCGCTTTTGCCATTGTAGAAAAGACTCTGGATCTTTCCTGATATGTGTGTCTGTCCTGTTCGCTAATCTTCGCCATTAAGAACTCCGTCTGGAATATTTATTTATCAGCTCGTCAGCATGGGCAAGCGCCGCATCCCCTGCGTCCCCGGCGAGCATTCTGGCAATTTCCTTTCTCTTTCCCTGCGCGCTCAAAGGTCCAATGCCGGTATATGTTCTGCCGCCTTCCGTTCTTTTTTCCACCTTAAAATGATTATCGGCTCTTACAGCGATACTGGCAAGATGCGTAACGCAGAAAATCTGCTTAATTCCTCCTATTTGGGCTAAATATTCACCAACTTTAAGGGCAACTTCACCCCCAATCCCCGCATCTATCTCATCAAATACAAGAGTTTGCACTTCTTCTTCTGTTCTCTTTGAATCTGACAAAAGCGCGGTTTTAATAGCCAGCATTACTCTGGAAAGCTCTCCGCCGGAGGCAATTTTTGCCAATTCCTTAAGCGGCTCTCCTGTATTTGCGGAAATTAAAAATTCAACATCTTCTGAACCCCACGGACCGTAGGAAGTTTGCCCATCCTGACCTTGCTTGGGAATTATTTTTACCTGAAAACGCGCATTTGGCATTCCAAGATGCTGCAATATACCGGAAATTAACTGGCTTAATTTAGCGCAGGCAATTGTTCTTTTTTCCCTTATACCCTGCGCCTTTGCGACAATTGATTTTTCCAGAACACTAATTTGTGTTTTTAATTTTTCCCTGTTTTCTTCCGCGCTGCAAAGAGCTTCTATCTCCGTTTCTGCGTTTGCCTTGTATAAAACAATAGCCTCTTCTTCGCTTCCCGGCTGGCTGTTTCCGCCATACTTCTTTTTTAATTTATACAGCAAAGACAGGCGATCATTTATTTCTTCCAGTCTTTTTGGATCGAATGTTAAACCATCCCTGTAAACGCGGAAATCCTGCGCGATATCTTCCGCTTCATAGTACAAGTTCTCAAACCTGCGGTTGATTTCACCTAACGAAGCATCCACTGCCGATGCGCTGTCCAGAGAATTTTTTGCGCGGCGTATCAGGCTTAGCGCATTGTCTGTTTTGGAAGCATCGTTTTCATAAAAACAAAAAGCTGCAGATTGAATTAACATTGCCAATTTTTCAAAGAGGGATAGCTTTTGCAGTTCATTTTCCAGTTCGCGGATTTCTCCCGTCTGTATTTTTGCCTTTTCTATTTCTTCCGCCGCAAAACGCAGAATTTCAAGCCTTTCCTCCCGTTCACGTTCACTTTTTAGGGAAGCGTCCATTGCTTTGCGTTTATCTGTCAGTTCAAGAAAAGTTTTGGAAAACCCGCTAACTTCATTGTCTATTCCGGCAAAACTATCAAGGTAACGGCGGTGGCTGTCCTTGCGCAGCAAAGATTCATGATTATGCTGTCCGTGAAGATCGAACAACAGCCCCATAAACTCCGATAAATCCTGCCTTGTAACAGGAACATTTTGAATATAAATCGATCCTCTTCCTGTAGTTTTAATATTTCTTCTTACAATGACGGTTTTAAAGGAGTTTTCTTCCTCATATTCAATATCACGGCTCTTTAGCCATTCCAGCACATCATTGTTTTTTTCTACAGATATAACCGCGGAAACGCTTGCCTCATCACAGCCTGAGCGGATTACATCCGCCTCTATTTTACCGCCCATTAAAAAACTTAAGGAGCCTACTATTATTGATTTACCGGCTCCTGTTTCGCCTGTTAAAATATTTAAACCGGGGCGGAAAGAAAGCGTGATAGAATCAATTAGCGCATAATTTCTTATTGACATCTCTTCAAGCATTATCAATTTTCTCCCGACCAGAAAAGCTTGTTTCTTAAAGCAGAATAATACGCAAATTTATCAGGATATATCAGGTGCGCGTTATAGGGAGAATGTTTAATAAAAACTTTATCATCACTTTCCAGATTAAACGTATCCTGTCCGTCAATTGTTAAAAGTACGCCCGAGCGCTGTTTATCCGCTACAGATACAACCGTTATATGCCTGGAAGTAAGCACATAGGGCCTGTTGGAAAGAGCAAAAGGGCAGATTGGATTTATAATAACAGCATCCATTTCCGGATCAAGAATCGGCCCTCCTGCCGCCATGGAATACGCGGTTGATCCTGTAGGAGTAGAAATAATAAGCCCGTCACAGCGATAGGTTCCAAGGGCAGTTCCGCTGCATTCTTCATCTGTAAAAATATTTACATTTAACTTGATAAGTTTCGCAATTCCTGTGCAGGAAATAACCGTATCGTTAAGGCAGAAGTTTTCCATAACTGTTTTGGAATCTCTTTTAACAGATATATTAAACATACATCTTTTTGAAGTTTTTATTTCGCCGTTTTTCCAGCGGTTAAAAACCAAAAGCCAGTCATCCTTGTCTACCTCTGCAAGAAAACCCAATGAACCAAGATTGACAGGAAGTATAGGAACTCCAAGATGCGAAAGACAACGCGCCGCATACAATACAGTTCCGTCTCCGCCGAGCGAAAAAGCAATATCCCATTTTCCTGCCGGAGGTTTTTCCGGCTTTCCTTCAAACGAGAAAATTACAGCTTCATTTCCGTTTTTTTCAAGTTCCGTTTTTATCTGTTCTGCCAAAGGCGCGGCGTTATTTTTTTGCAGATTAACAAATAAAACAGCCCTTATCATAACAGCGCTCCTTTATGGAAGAGTCATAATAAGACGGGAGATACGTTCCGCATCCTGAGAACGAAGCCGCGGATAAATGGGAAAGAGAACTGTCCGTAAAACAAGAGAACTGCACACGGGAGTATTTTCAGAAAGACCCGCGCCTGCAATAGTATTTGTAAACGCGTTTTCAAGCAGTATTTCTTTTTTTTTGGCATAAGCAACAACATCTTTAAGCCCTGTTTCCAGAACAAGAGAAAACGAATAATTGCAATATTCATTATCGTTAATGGATATAAAGCGCTTGTGTCTTGTACGCATGCTGGCTTGTGTAAAAATTTTCGCTATATCGCGTCTTCTGTCAAGATTACGATGCACTTCCTTGAATTGAACAATTGCAAGAGCGGAATTGATATCAGGAAGACAGTATTCATCCGGAGTGCCTGAAAAAGTACGAAGAATGGCAGCATCTTTTCTGTTCATTGCAAAAAGCAGCGCTCCGCCGCCGGAGGTCAGCATATCTCTTTCTTCCAGCCCCAGAATTGTAAACTGAGAATTAAAAACAGGGACTGCTTCGTCTGGTTTAAACCAGCTTCCGTAACTTTGCGATATATCTTCGATAACGGGAAAACCAAGCTCTGCAATACCGGCGCTATCCGGCACAAACCCAAGCGTATGATGAACAACAACAGCGGCAATCCCTTCATGCTCTGCCGTATTTTTGGCGATTGTGTTTTCGATTAATTCCCGGCTCATGCATGGAAAATCATAGGTTACATCACAATACAGAGGCGTAAGGCGCAAATCCTGTAAAACCTGCAAATAATAACGGGGAGAAAGAGCGGAAATTACAACAGCCTGCCCCTGTTTTACATTAAGGGCTTTAAGAGCCAGATGCAAAGCGACAGCGGGGCTGCGCAAAGCAAGAGCATAATCAAAATGGAGCTGTTCTTTGGCTGTTTGAATTAAAAGCCTGTTTCTTTCTCCGGGACCTATTTTTTCTTCCACCATGACGGTCAGCACCGCATCCATTTCTTTGCGCCTGATTGTGGGAGAATAAACTTCTATTTTCATTTACGCAATTCAGCAATTTTTTGCAGTTCTTTTGGATTAAAAAGATCTCTAATATCAAGAATAATAAGATAACCTTCTTCCTGGCGAACCACACCCTGAATATATTCGGCGCCGATACCGGAAAACATTTGCGGCGGCGGCTGAATTTCTTCCTGTTCGATTGTCACTACGCGGGAGATTCTGTCAATTATAACTCCCAGCTTCATCCCGTCTATATCAAGAATAACAAAACCGCTTAACAGCTCATCTTCTTCGGATGTAACAAGTTTTCTTAAATGAAACCTTTTATGCAAATTTATAATAGGAATAATCTCGCTTCGCAGATTAAAGATTCCTTCGACATAGCTGGGCGCGTTGGGAATCGTCCGTATAGCCTGTACACGGACAATCTCTTTGACATCCATTATATTAACACCATACAGTTCCTCTCCGAGCTGGAAAGTTACCAATTGTCTTGATTCCGTTTTATTAACATCCATTCGTATTGCCACTGGGAATACCCCCTTATATTAAAATATCACTATTTTCTAATATATTCAAGTAGTAAATATCACTCTCTTACCCAAATCTGGCCAAATCCCAATGCCCCCAGCCTGATAGACGCAGAATATACATCTGCAGAAGGAATTCCGGTAACCATAACCCGGTAAACCGAGGCTAAAAAGTCAACTTCTACATTAAATCCGGAACTTCTTATATAATCCGCAGCCTTAATTGCCGCATCCTGTGCCGAATAAGCGCCTATTTGCAGGCGATAAATCTTGCCTGAGGCTCTATCCGGCAAACCAGGTATTATTTGAACCGCTTCAGGCCTTACGGCAGACGGCTGAACATCCCGTCTAGGCTGTACGGACGACTGATTCGACGCAATTCTTAAATCCGGAACCAAAGTATTGAGGTTTGTTGTTAAAGATGACACCGGCTGCTCGTTAGTTTCTTTCACTTCCGGCTGATTTACAGCAGGTTGATTTACAGCAGGCTGCTGCCTTACCTCCCGCGTTGTCTGCACGGTAGTGCGTGTTTCTCTTACCTCACGCGATTCACGGGCTTCTCTGGCTTCACGGGCTTCCCGTACTTCACGAGCTTCTCTTGCCTCGCGGGCTTCTCTGGCTTCACGAGCTTCTCTTACTTCCCGCGCCTCCCGCGCTTCACGGGCATCGCGCGCATCTATGGACATAGCCATAAGCCACGCAAGAAATTCTGTTGATTCGGTGTTTTTTGCCAAATGGGTGGCAAGTTCTCTTTCACCCAGGTTATTTTCCACAAGCGGCTGCCTTTCCGCGGGCTGTCCGTTTACAGGGACGTTAGAGGTCCAGGTTTGCTGAACCGGTACTTCATTTCTTGCCTGGGAGCCGTTCGCAGGAGTTTCTGTAACCCGCGCCGGCTGTTCTGCAACCAATACCGGCGTTTGAGGCACTTCTGCTTCTCTTGATCTATCCGCGGCATTAAACACAGGTTCTGCTAAATCAACTATTTGCTGCGGCTGCTGTGATAAGACAGGGCGCGCAGGAGCGCTGACAGTTAAAACAACCTGCTCTCCTGCCCTCATACCCAAAGCCTGAATTGCCGCTGCTGAAAGGTCTACAATTCTGTTCAAAGACGGATCTATTCTATCGATAATAGTAACTTCAACTTCTCTATTATTTCTTGGATTTGTTATTTTAACAGTTGAATTGATGGGCAGGCTTGGATGCGCTCCAACAAGCCCATCTGCTGTCATTACCTGACTTGCAGCCCCGCGCATGGTAAAATCCCCAAGCCTTGCCTGGGCAAAAACAACCGAGACTGTCATAAATGCGCAAAAAATGGCAAAAAATAACCGTTTCATCCTGATTTCTCCTTTAATGAGACTACCCTCCACTTATAATTTTAAGGAATAATAATCAATATTGCAAGGCAAAAAACATAAAAAAACCCCGCAAAACGGGGTAATAGACAAAAAAAAGCCTGGCGATGACCTACTTTCCCGCCCCTTAGAGAGGCAGTATCATCGGCGCGGGAGGGCTTGACTTCCGAGTTCGGAAAGGGATCGGGTATTACACCTCCGCAATAATC
>WQXG01000001.1 GCA_009784975.1 Treponema sp. | reverse complement strand
TGGACTTCCTGAAAAACCGCATCCAACGATGGAACTGGAGGTACGCGTACTTAACATTAACGAGGGGAAAAACGAGATTATTGCCAATCGCTGCCGGAAGCTGGCAGAATACAGCGCGTTTATAGCAAAAGCGCGGTACTTTATAGATGAACTTGGAAGCATGGAAGAAGGCATAAAAGCGGCTGTTAAATATTGCCAGAATAGTGATATACTTAAAGAGTTCCTTGAAGTTCATGGTTCGGAGGTTTTAAACATGCTTTTAACAGAGTGGAATACAGAAGACGCAATCGCTTACGCTCGCGAGGAAGGTATTGATATCGGTATTGAGAAAGGTATTGAGAAACGCAACCAATATTTTCTGGAATTGCTGGATCAGGGTCTTTCAATTGGGGAAATTAAACAACGTCTGACGCAAAAAACTAACGAATAGTTCGCTTTAAAAAAAGTGCCAGCTGCCATGTGCGGTGTCTGGCATTTTTTTTCCAAACTACAACATGGAGGAGATAGCTATGGGCGTACCAGGCGGAAGCCGATGTAGTGGTTTCGGTCGAACGGGATGTAACTGAACCGGTTAACAGAATGTGTGTACGCTGCCGAATTGAACCAACTGCCGCCGCGTATTACACGGCTGGTAGAAGAGGCGTATCCTGTGGGATCCGTCTCATTAATACTTGGGTAGGCTCCCAGTCTGTCCCAGCACCATTCCCAAACATTGCCGTGCATATCATATAATCCATTTGCGTTGGGAAGTTTTAATCCCACCTGATGTGTTATGCTGCCGGAATTTGCAGAATACCATGCGTAATTTACAAGATTGCTTTCTGTATTTCCAAAATGCCAATCTGCAGCTGTTCCTGCTCTGCAGGCATATTCCCATTGCGCTTCTGTGGGTAATCTGTAACCGTTGTTTGCCCATGCTGCGGTTACTGTTGCATTTATTATTGGATAACCTGCTGCAGGTGTTCTGTCTGTAATCGTATATACCGGTATTAATCCTTCTCTTTCGCTAAGTTTATTGCAGAACTCTACAGCATCAAACCATGTTACTTTCTCTACAGGACGTTTGCTTTGAATCTCTCCTTCAGCCGGATTTGACGAAAAAGAACTTGGGTTTATACCCATAATTTCCTGATACAGCTCCTGCGTAACGGTGAATCTGCTCATTCTAAAAGCAGTCAATGTTACTTCCCTTGTCCCCATTGTAAAAGTTCCGCTGTTAATTTCTTCCATGTTAAAATCAAAACATAAAACCGTACAATTTCTGCCGTTAAGATAATGTTCAATCACAGGTACTGTGGTATCCGGATCAGTTTCCCCGCAAATGATGCAAGCTCTTGTTCCAATGCCTGTAGTTGTGCAGGTAGGAGCGGTTGTTCTTGTCCAATCGCCTAATTCGTGGATGCAGTCGTCTTCGCATGCCAATAAACAAATTCCTGTTATGAAAACAAATACAGCCGGTTTAAATAATTTTCTTATTGTTGATTTTTTTCTCATTTTTAAGATACTACCATTTCTGCGGGGAAGTTGCAAGAAAACAGGAAAGATCTGCTATGCGAAGACATACTCTTCTGTAGGAACTGGTTTATTTCGCTTAGCTTTAAATTCGGCAATTTCACGTCGGATTTCTGCACTGTCTTCTTCTGTCAATTTTCTGCTAACTAACTGTAATTCATTATTTTCAAGTGCATCAATTAGCCACTTCATTTTTTCATTTGTATCAAGCCATATCATGATTTATTCTCCTTTTTTTGGGAAATACTTATTAATTAACACTTTTGCGGCTTCTTCAAATATACATAAAAAATTGAAAAAATCAAAGCTCTTAAAAAGGTAAAATTTCTGCTTCCAAATCCGGGGAAGCAGCTGCCGATTACATTATAAAGATAATACCATTTCTGTGGGGAAGTTGCAAGAAAACAGGGGTTTTATCTATAATTCAACTCGCTCTCCGTGAACCTGCGGCTCTGACAGCGTGCGGGGGAAACATTTGCCGGAACCTGCTACAGAGCCCTGACCACTAAAACTTATTGATTAGGCTACAATTACATAAAACTTATATGGTTTTAGCGGTCAGGTCTCTTCCGCAGAGAGCTGCAAAAATTGTTTCCCCCGCCCGCTGCCAGAGCCGCAGGTTCACGAAAACGATGGGTAGCTGCTATTTCCCATTCAGCAGCCCGCCATGCCTGTAGGGAATAGTAAAAAATGTTTTTCCCTATCCGCATTCCTATCACTTGTATGCTTAATAAAAACGCTATCCTCCTTTTTAATATAAAGTAAATATGTTGCCATAGGAAAGAATAATAATTTAACGTTTAATAATTTTCCCAAATTCCATGCTTGAAATAATTATTTGTTTATACCATAAAGGTGATATATTTTTCATTAAAATATGCTTTCTTTTTTTGTATGTTTTATAATGCTTCAAAATCCCCAGATAGGAATTAATTGAAGAAATAAAAGCATTACATTCTTCTCTATCTGGTTTATGTTCACCAGCTATATCATTATGAGTATTGATTGATTTTTTAAAATTTTTAATAGTTCTATGATTTATTACAATATGAGATGGTTTAATAAAACAACCTAAGAATTTAACCCCATTTTGACATGGTTGTAAGTATATTTTTTTTGAATGAAGTTTAAGTCCTAAATTGTTGTGTAAGTATTTTTCAATTTTATTTATTAATAATTTAAGAAATATACGACTTGGATGAATAATAATAAAATCATCAACATATCGTCCATATTCTGTAATACTGCAATCTTTTTTTATAAAATGATCAAATTCATTCAAATAAAAATTTGCAAATACCTGACTTGTGAGATTGCCTATGGGCAGACCACAGTCTTTTTTTGCTGTAAAAAGACTTTTATCTTTTGGCAGCTTTTCCCATAATTTAATAGGGCTTTGATAAATGCAATTTTTTGCAGGATTGTTATAAATTATAATGTGGCATATTTTTTTTATTCGTTCTTTATCTAAAGCATGATAATGTTTATTAATAAACAATTCAAGTTTTTTAAAGAGTATATTACGATCTATGCTCATAAAATAACCACAAATATCTAACTTTAAAACCCATGCTGGTTCTTTTCTTTGAATAAATCTAGATGCGCGAGCAACGCCAAAATGAGTTCCTTTACCTTTCCTGCATGAATAACTGTCATAAATAAAACATTTTTCAAACAATGGATTTAATCTGCCTATAACCAGATGGTGTACAATTCGATCCCGGAAAGCAGCAGCAAATATTTCTCGTGTTACCGGTTTTTCAACAATAAATACTGTTGAGGGAAGAGGTTCCCATGTGTCAGAATTTATTTCCTCCCATAATTTAACAAGATTATCTTCCAGGTCAACTTCAAATTGTAGAGCGCCGGTTTTATTTCGTTTATTTTTGCGACATTCATAATATGCTTCAAAAATATCTTCAAGTGGTATTTTATTATCAAATAATTCCAACTGCATACAAATTCCAAAAAGAAAGGGTTACCTGAATTCTCAAGCAACCCCCACAGGATAAAATCCTGTTTGTCCTGTGTAAAACCCCGAACAGCACGGACACTATTATTGTTGTTCTTGTTGTTGTTGTTGTTCTGATTGCCAGTGCTGAAATTCTGATTCCACGCGTTATTACTATTGTTCTGCGACGAAGACCAGAAATTTTTTGTGTGAATATTCTACCAAAATGGACGATTGCCCATTACAGCTATCTATACCGATTGGTTAAAATGCAAACTGTGTTTACTTAACCAACCGGTTTCCACACCGCTTTTACACAAAAACCTTGCTCGCTTTCCCACACTTGCAACACATTTTCTAATGTTGAAACACAGGAAATTCCGGCACAAGATGTCTCACGCTTGTGTTAACGTGAAGCGTTACGCCACCCTGTTATCTGTTTTCCTATCTTGTCCATAAAAAGAACAAGCTGCGCCTGCTGTTTTACAGTGATAAGATGCAGATCCTTACATAATCTGATTTCAAGTTTCAAAACTTCAAATTCATCAAGAAACTGTTCCAGATAAACCTCCCTTTCTTTATTTTTATTGGCACGATAAATACTACGGACTAGAGTAATACAATCACGTTTCATATCTTGTCCTAAAGTAAATTTATATTCTCTGGAAAAATTTTTTGTTAATTCAAATATTTTTAAGGTAAACTTGTATGTGTCATTAAAAACAGGTAAATCATAATACAATGCCATAAAATATTAATTCCTTAATAAAAATTCCTGCCCTAAGTGGCAAGGTCGTTTTGCAGGGGGAATATTCCCCCTGCACCCCCTTTTTTAAATAGTTAAAGGGTTAAAGTGTTAAAAAGCCCGAACAGCACGGACACTACTATTGGTGTTCTTGAGGCCGTTGCTGCTCTGAACGCCAGTGCTGAAATCCTGAACCCACGCGCCACTACTACTGCTCTGCGACGAAGACCAGAAATAACCTGAAGACAAGCCAAAATACGATCTTTGCCTATATAATTCATTTAACTCATTTCTACTTGGAAGAAACCAATCACTAGCAGTTGCTGTGTTGTAATTATCACAAGCCAAAGCAGCATAGATATAAGTGTTTGTTGGGTATGCTGCTTTTTCTGCTGCAATTATTAAGGCTGTATTATTCCTGCCTGATCCTATTATTTGTGAAGTGCCTGTTACATCAGGTGCTAAACTCCATGACGTTTGAGTTGTCCATCTCATTGCTCCAGAATTTGCTGGGGCACCTTCTAGATAGTAGGCGGTATATGTTGTAAATGCGCTCGAAGTGCTTGTAACGGAAAAACCAAGAGTTCTTCCTTCCTGCCCATCTGCTACATAGAAGATTATCCCACCGCCTGGACCTGTGTCCCCTATTTTTACAGGTCTTGTTGTTGTTCTAATTACAAGACACCGGTTGCAAGATTCCGTTAATGTAGCTGGATATTCAGTATATTTAAATACCCAGTTATAGTTATGTCCCAATGCAGGAATATCTGCGTTGGATACCTCGCAAACAGAGCACAATCTGGTTGCATTTCCGACGGTTGTGCAGGTAGGCTGCGCTGTTACTATCCAAGAGCAATAGCTACACGCATCATCTCCTGCATCCACACAAGCTGCAAATCCAATTGCCGCTATAACCGCGAATATTGCTATCCTTCGGATAGCTTCTATCCTCCGGATAGCTTTCATCTTAATTTCATTTTGCATAAAAACACTCCTTTTTTATTTGAATATATTAGAATTATAAAAATAACTGAGAAAAAAACGACTGTATAGTTGACACGATTAATTAAAAGATTTTTATAGTTGACTGTTGACTGTTGTGCTGAACGCCGGCGGCGTTCAGCTTGGAGTTTGCTTTGCAAACTCCACCGAGGTGAAGGGGGTAGTATGTCTTTTTGGACAGGTTTTCCTTTCATAGTGAAAATTTACCATTTCTATGTGAAAAATGCAAGTAAAAAAAGCGTTTAACAGCAGATAATATCTGAAAAGGCAGTCCGTAGTATGCTTTGGATTCATTTCGTTATAAGGTATAGCTTTTAAGTCATTCCTTCTTAACGTCCATAATATCGACCCCCTTAAAAGGCATAGCCTGATCCTCCTAACTCTTGATCTGGTCTAAATTTACCTAATAAGTGTTACCTATGTATCGCTACATACATGGGAACGATGTATCGGAACACACCCAGGGTTGCCAAACTGTGGCGGAGATAAAACCACACAAAGGGCTTGCCCGACTGTGGTTTTTCGTAGCCCGAGCCACCCTCTGGCAGCGAAGCATATACAAACCTGTTATGTGCGGTTGTGCTTATTATATTATTGATAAAGGCCATTATTATATTTATAGAAATTATTAATCATACTCTTTGCATTATAATAAATAAAACAAAATCTTATTACTGGAATTATTAATAACATAAAAATAAAAAATATATTTAAATATATATTATTATCAAACCATTCTGGCAATATTTTATAAAAAAATATAAAAAAAGCAAATATTAGCCATATAATATATAATATAAATTCAATATAAGAAATTTTTATATTTATTTTTATTAGTGTTTCATTTTCTAAAATTTTAATTAATTTTCCATATAATTTAGGGGTTTGTAATCTACTATTTTTACAATAAAATTTAAAATTATTTTCAATTATTTTTCCCCAAAAAACATCATGAACATGCTTCGATATTATTGATGAAGAACCATGATATCTTGTCATTCTACTTAGATCTTCCCTAACCTTATTTATATTATTTTTTATAATTATATTTTTTGTTCCGATTTTCATATATAAATATTAATTCAATTTGAAAATATTGTCAATATATTTATTTTTAATAAATTAAACATTTGCACAATTGCACATAACTACCTACAGACGAAATTCATCTAACCCATCAAAAACGTATTTTATACGAATTACGCTTTAACCATAAAATAATAACCTTAGCTGCGTAAATCATCGCTTAACCCACAAAAACACTGGTTAAATAATACTACAGCCCTATAACAAACTTTTGCAGCATGTATAAAGTTCCTTTACATCAGAACACAACTTTCCAGTAGTTTTATTATGATTGTTAATTTTAACACTCTAATCGTACAGGCACTCACGGCAGCGGGATCAGAAAAAACATCTTACGAAATTCCTCGCTGAAGAGACTTCGAAGAAGGCTCGTAAGCGAATTCCTGAGTGGTTTTTTCTGAGCCCGCTGCCGTGAGCGCCTGTACGAAGAGCAAGTTAAGTTTATCACTTTTAACGCGCTCCTGAGCCCGCTGCCGTGAGCGCCTGTACGAAGAGCGAGTTAAGTTTATCACTTTCAAACATTTTGATACATATCTTTTAAACTAACTAAACATACATTTTTAGCTTTTTCTGCCGCATCAAGAAGACCTTTGGTAAACCCGCTTTTGGAAAACAATATGTAATATTTATGATTATACTTCCATCGCTCAGATTTAGTAATTAATGAATCAAGGATTTGAGTATCTGTTAATTCATTACGGAATTTACACTCGCAAAAAATGGCTGATGATAATTTGTCATTAATACCGACAATGTCTATCTCTTCTTCAGACTTTGTTATAGGATTAGTACCCCACCACCGGCCTATTTGACGAATTTTAAAAGGAAGCGAAGTATCCTTATTAATATTTAAAATTGATAAATATTCACAGCACATAGTCTCAAAAATCCTGCCCATAAATCGGTTTAAGTCAGGTTCTATTTCATGATCATAGAGAGATTCGGAATCATAAGTATGAATCGCATATTCGTTTCCCAAAACATAACGGTACCAAAATATAAACATCGTATCCAAAAGCGCATATATAGTTTTCTTTTTGTTTTTTTCTTCTGTAATTGCCGTATCTTTATGCATAATACCCAATGAAATAAGAGAGTTAATATAATTTGATACTGCGCTGGTATCCAGACCTGTTTTTGTAGAAATTTCATTTAAACGGGAAGCACCTTTGGCAACAGCTTCAATAATTATATTATATTTTATTGGTTCCCGTAATTCCTGTTTTAACAGATTTGAAGGTTCTTCATACAAAAATCCTGCAGCGGAAAGATAAAGTTCTATAATATTTTGTTTTAATGATTTTGAATCATCAAAAAGTTCAAGATATTTTGGGATACCTCCTGTAACACCATGAACCACTGCCTTGTCTTTAATATTATATCGGGGAACAAAAGCCGCAGAATCAATATAACAGAAAGGTTCTATTTTCATCTGAGCAGTTCTTCTGCCATAAATCGGACTTTGATAACCCAACACTTGGTTTTCCATGAAGCTCATTGATGAACCGCAAAGGATAATCATTATTGGAATATTTTTAAAGACAGTATCACAGTATTGCTGTAAAATTGAAGAAATGCTTCGCTCAGCCTGAGCCAGATATGGATATTCATCAATAACAAGGATAAGAGGTTTTTTGGCAAGCGCAGCTATTTCATCAAACGCATGTTCCCATCCTGAAAATGAAATTTCCCCTTGAACACCTCTCTGTTTCATTATCAACCGGCTGAATAATTCCAAATTACGCTTAGAGTCTGTCTCTGTAGCTGTAAAACAAACTGAACGTTTTTCTCTGGTAAATTGGTTGATAAGGGTGCTTTTCCCCACCCTTCGCCTGCCATATATAATAACCATCTGGTATGTTTTAGTTTTATAGAGTTTTTCCAGTTCTTCCAGCTCTCTTTTTCGTCCTGCAAACATGATATCTCCTATACTTAAACACGTTTAAGTTAATCATGTTTAAGTATAATGCATTATATTTGCTAAGTCAATATCACAAGCTCATCTGGTCAGTGTTCAGTAGAAATTAGCCCTTCACTGAGAGCCATGTTTGCGGGAGGTGCGCCTAGCTCTTCACCTTCCAGTGAGTTTCCGTCCGCTCAAACTGCGCGGCGGGCACGCTGATTTGGCGGCCGTCTTCTGAGGCGAGTTTTATTTGGCCGGCGACGGGGTTTACTTCGGCGACTTTCCAGGTGTCGTTTGCGTAGTTGATGCGGGTGCCTTCCTGAGGGAGATTGCGCTGCTGTTCGCTGTAGAAACCGTATTCGTAGAAAAGGCAGCACAGGAGCCGTCCGCAGGGACCGGAAATTTTTACGGAGTTTAGGGAGAGTTTTTGATCTTTAGCCATTTTGATTGAGACGGGTTTTAGTTTGTCGGAGACGCTGTGGCAGCAATAACCTCTTCCGCAAACGCCAAGGCCGCCTATCACCCGGGCTTCGTCGCGGACGCCGATTTGACGCAGTTCAATGCGCATTTTAAAAACACTTACAAGGTCTTTTACAAGTTCGCGGAAATCTACCCGGTTTTCGGCAGTAAAGAAAAAGAGGATTTTGGGTTCTTCCAGAAGATAGTGAACAAGAACAAGTTTCATTTCCAGTTTATGATTGGCTATTTTTTTTCTGCAGATGTTAAAAGCTTCTTCTTCCAGCCTGACATTGCTGCGGGATTTTTCCAGGTCTTCGGGGCTTGCTGTGCGGACAATCCAGGCAATTTCTGAGACGGGAGGAAGCTTGCCGCTTACAGAACTTATTACCTGAGCCAAATCGCGGCCGTAACGGGTAGGAACAATAACCATTGTGCCGGGAGATAAATTATCTTCGCGGTAAACGGCAAGAAAAGTTTCCTGTGAATATAAAAGACGAAGCCTGTAAATTGGGGCATCCGGGGCAAGGGACTCTATTCCCGCTGCGGCGCCGGTTATAACATTGTGTTCCTGAAACTTGGTTTCATTACGGTCGTCTTCAAGAGAATCAATATCATCGTCATCGTCATCATCATAAGCCATGGGCTTATTATACAACTATTGCAGTAAATCTACAAGGAGTCCTTTTATTTCTTCAAGGCGGGAAAGTATCTCCAGCTGCGCGCCCTGGCTTGTAAGAAGCATGGCGGCGAGGTCTTCCAGTTTTTTATCTATTACTACTATAATCGTATTTTTCTGTTGCTGCATTGCTTCGGGTGTGCGGCGCTGTCCCTTAAAGCCCATCCCGAATTTTTTAAAACTGCTTATTTCGTGTTCAAGGGTGTAGGTGTTTTGCACCACATAACTGATAAAATTACGCACTGCCTGTTTGTAGCGGAGTATTTCTTCGGGCAGCGGGCGGTTTTTTAAAACATCGCCTGCATCACGAACTTCGTCCATTAATAGATTAACAGATTCTTCTGATACCGGAAGTTTTTTTACAGCTCCCAGTTCATCGGCGGTTTTGCCGAGTAAAGCGTCAAAGAAGCCGGGAAAATCGGTCTTTTCGCCTCTGCGCACACCTTTGTTTTTTTTATCATCTTTTACGCCGGAATAGGCGGAAGGGGTCATGAAAATTGCGGGATCTGAACTGTCTATTTTAGCCATAGGTTCTGTTAAAAACAGGCAAGGTTGATTTTATTCCCTGCGCATCACGGTGTTCGGTCATGGTTTTTGCCCAGATTTCATCGCTTGGACATACTGCAACCTTACCGTTAATGAAACAGCCGTCGTCTGCACGGATACGGCGGGTTATGATATCGCCGATTACAAGCGCCGTAGAAAGAATAACCAAATGACCGTCCGCGATAATATTGCCGCAGACCACTCCGCCGACAGTAATATTCGTCCCCGTTAAATTACCTTTCATTCTGGCACGTTCGCCGATTACTACCCTGCCCTTTGCCCTGACATCTCCGCGTATACTGCCGTCTATGCGGGTAAAACCGCCAACTTCAACATCGCCTGTAAGACTGGTATTGGGACCGATAATCGTGTTAATTGAAAAATCGCCGCTTTTATCCATGGGAATTTTAGCGCCCTTGTCTGGAAAGACTGGAACGGATGGTAATGTATCTGTATGGATCTACAACATCGGAACCGATATGAACTTCGTAATGCAGATGAGGTCCTGTGGAAATACCGGTATTTCCGACATAACCGATTACTTCTCCCTGCTGAACACGCTGACCGACAGTAGCTCTGAAATTCTGCAAATGTGCATAACGTGTATAATAACCGTGTTTATGCCTGATGATGATGAAGAAACCGTAACCGGTATCATATTCGGCAGTTACTACCTGACCGTCCGCAGTTGCTACAACAGGATCGCCGTAGCGGCCGGTGGCAATATCAATACCCCTATGAATATAATACTGACCCAAAAGAGGATGTATATTCTGGCCAAAGAACATGGAAATAAAACCCACTCCGTTTCTGATAGGCCATATACTTGGAATTTCCGTTAACAGAGCGCTCTGCGAATCCAGAAGACTGCCTATTTCCAATATTGGGGGAACAGACTGGGAAAGATACGCGGTAAGCCGTCTTATATCTGTTACTTCCGGCAAAAGACCGTCTGATGTTTCGTTGATTCCCAAAAATGTGCTTAAATCGCCGGATGTATTCTGAGACATGGGGTTTCGATTATTGATACCCAATGCAGAAAGAACACTGGTAAGCGCGTTTTCAAAATTGCGGGCTTCCCGCAGGAGCAAAGTTGCTTCATCGCGCAGTTGATCCAGTGAAGCCTGAGTACCCCTAAACCGTTCGTCCTTGCTAGCCATGGTATACATCGTGTTACTGTACGAAGCGCCGTACCAAAAGAATGCCCCAAGGATAGAAAAAACTACCAGCAGGAAACAGCATATCGAAAGCACTGTTACATGGAGATTATATACCTTCTTTTCTGAATGAGGAACAAATACGAGTGTATATCGTCTTGTAAGAAACCGTCCAATGGCTTTAAAAAAACCGGCAACAAAACCTGCGGCAATAATTACCGCATTTTTTACTTTTTGGACAAGTTTGTTCTCCAAACGCTTGTATTCATGAACCGAGGCCATCTAAGCTCCCTGACAAATATCAGTCTATTCTACCAGCATTCCAAAAAACTGTCAATAAATTTTTTTAAACTTTATTAAACAGCGTCATATCCCGCCTGAATGGCTTTGATATTCATGGGGATAAACTGTTGTTTATCCACTGGAAAGAATTTCTTTAATACACCTTCAATATCGGTTAATTTTACTGCATTTGTTAGTTTTGCCATTGCTCCAAGGGCAACCATATTGGCAAAAACGACATTTCCTATCTTTTCGGCAATGCCGGATGCCTCTATTTTTACAACTTTTAAGTCGGCACGCCTGGGATTTTCCTTTACCAGGGTCGAATTTATCACGATTAAGCCGTCTTTTTTGAGAATTTTCTCGCAAAGAGGCAGAGAATCCATGTTCATGACCATAGCCGAGTCGGGGGTTGTCACGAGGGGGCTTGCGATTTCTTCATCAGAGATGATGACGCTTGCCCTGGCAATGCCGCCGCGTTTTTCCGCGCCGTAAAACGGGAAAAAAGTAACGTCTTTTCCTTCCTGCATGGCAAAATATACCCATAATTGCCCCATGGACATAATTCCCTGACCGCCAAATCCTGCAAAAAATGATTTTTCTGTCATTTGGAGCCTCCTGCTTGCAAGCAAGCTACTTTTGAATCAAGCGTGTTTTTCACTTCGCCCAGCGGGTAATAGGGGATCATATTCTGTTCCAGCCATTCAATTGCCTGAATCGAGTCCATTGTCCAGTTTGTAGGGCATGGAGAAAGGATTTCTACCATTGTGTTGCCGATTCCTGCCATCTGCGCTTCAAATGCTTTTTTTATGTATTGCCTTGTCTTGCGGACATTGGCGGCATTATTAACAGCTCCTCTTGCGATATAACGTGTTCCCTCCAGCGTAGCAATAAGCTCCGCAACTCTTATGGGGAAGCCCATTCCGGCAGCGTCCGCATCGCGTCCCAGAGGAGCTGTTGTTGCTTTTTGCCCAAGCAATGTCGTAGGGGCCATCTGCCCGCCCGTCATGCCGTAGATTGCATTGTTTACGAAAATCGTCGTGAACTTTTCGCCGCGGTTCGCTGCATGAATCATTTCCGCTGTGCCGATAGCTGCCATGTCGCCGTCTCCCTGATAGCAAATAACCAGGTGGTCAGGATGAACCCTCTTAACACCTGTTGCTGCCGCAGGAGTGCGTCCGTGAGGCGGCTGAACCGTATCAAAATCAAAATAAAGATCCGCCCAGATTGAACAGCCTACAGGATGGGTCATAATTGCCCGTTCTCTAAGCCCCATTTCATCGATTATACCGGCTATAAGCCTGTGAATTACACCATGCCCGCAGCCGCCGCAGTATTTTGTCTGTTTTTTATGCAGACTTTCAGGATGTCCTAATATTTTTTTCATTTTGATGTTTTTTCCTTTTCCAAAGCCTTTTTACAGGCATCAAACACTTCTTCTTCGGTTGGGATTACACCGCCCGAACGTCCCAAAAGATGTATATTTGATTTTGAACCCGCATAATACGCGGCAAGTTTTACATCTTCCACTAATTGACCCTCTGACATTTCCACCGATAAAAGCGGCTTGCCGTTGGATGCAAATTTTCCAAGAGCTTCAAACGGGAATGGCCACAGAGAGATGGGCCTGAAAATACCAAGTTTAATGCCTTCTTTTTTTGCAAGCTTCTGGGCTCCAAGACAAACACGGGCGCAAGTGCCGAATGCAACCATTACAAGGTCTGCATCTGCGCAATCGTTTTCTTCGTATCGAACCTCTGCTGCTTTTACTTTTTCATAACGCTCAAAGCGCGCTTTGGTCTGCGCCTCAAGTTTTTCAGGCACAAGTTCTATCGATGTGATATGAATTGCTTCACGTTTTTTCTTAGCCATGCCTCCGGCAGACCATTCGTATTTTGGCACTGTTTTTTCCGGCGGAAGAACCAGCCCTTCTACCATCTGGCCAATCAATCCGTCTGCATGAACGATAACGGGCATCCGGTATTTATCCGCAAGGTCAAAGGCGAGATATGTAAAGTCCGCGCATTCCTGCACGTTTTTGGGGGCAAGAACGATGCATCGATAATCGCCGTGTCCGCCGCCGCGTGTAGACTGAATATAATCGCTTTGCGCTGGAGCAATATTGCCAAGCCCCGGACCGCCGCGGTTGATGTTTACAAGCACAAGCGGGACATCCGCCCCGGCTGCATAAGACAGACCTTCCTGTTTAAGGCTGATACCCGGGCTGGAAGAACTGGTCATCGCCCTTATGCCTGAACAAGCAGCGCCGTAAACCATGATCATGGCTCCAATTTCGCTCTCTGCCTGAATAAAGACCCTGCCCTTTTCGAGCATGTGCCTTGACATATATGCCGGTATTTCATTCTGAGGAGTAATTGGATAGCCAAAATAAGCCATACAACCCGCTCTGATTGCCGCTTCGGAAATAGCGTCGTTTCCTTTCATCAATACTTTTTCGCTCATCTTATGCTCCCTCCAGCTCATAAACCTCGATGCAGACATCGGGGCAAACTTCGTAGCAATTACCGCAGGCGATACATTTTTCCATAGCAGTTACTCTTGCAGGATACGAACCGGTCGAGTTCATCTCGGTATCCGCTTCCATAATTTTGACAGGGCATGCGCGGATGCATAACAGGCATCCCTTGCACATTTCACGGTCAATTGTGATTTGTCCTTTCTTAGCCATAAAAACCTCTTGTTTTTGGGTATTTTTAGTATATAGAAAATTTAAAGTTGTATGCAAGAGGGGGCAGCAAAAACACAGGGCTTGGTTTTTACGTCAAATACGACTACAATTTCCATATGCAAACAGTTGTTATTATTGACGACCACGAAATAACACGGGCGGGGCTTGCCGCTCGTCTAACCGGTTTTTATCAAATAACAGGCGAAGCCGGTTCTATGGACAAGGCAAAAGCCCTTTTTAAAAACCTTTCCAAATGGCCGGATTTAATAATATTGGACATTGAACTTGGAAATGACTGGGGTTTGGATTTAATAGGCGAACTTAAAAAAATAAAAACGGCAAAACAAAAAATACCTCCGGTTTTGGTTTATTCGGTTTACGACGATTATGCGCACATTAACGCTGCCCTTCGCGCCGGGGTAAAAAGTTATGTCTGTAAATCGCAGAGTGTGCAGGAACTTTTGTATGCCATGGACGGCGCCATTACGGGCAAGGGCAGCTTCAATTCCGAGCTGGTTCACCGCCTTGCTTCTGTCTCGGATTTAATGCTTGGGCTTACAAAACGCGAGCGTGAAATATTCAACATGGTTCAGCGCGAATTTGATAATCAAAAAATCGCAAATGTTTTAAATGTTTCGGTTCGCACGATAGAGAATAATCTTGGCATCATCTACGATAAAACAGGCGTAAAAAACCGCGAGGAGCTTGAGAAGCTGTAACAGCAGAAAATGGCGCGATTAATCATCTTATTATTTTTTTTATTTTCTGCGGTGCTGCTGTTCGCAACAGAAGAATTATTAAATCTTATGGAAGACTGGTTTGCGGTAGAAACTGCCGTAAATAAATCGGAAAAATCTTTTTCCGCACAAGAAATGCTGAACGCATTGGAAATTTTTCAGGCTTCCCTAAAAAATTTTACAGAAACTCTTTTATTTTTGCAATACGAAAAAATTGGACTTTTGCGCGAAGAAAACGGAAAAGCAATATGCCTGAAAACCCAGCAGCTAATAGAATATGTCAAAGAGGGTGATACAGCATCCGTATCCAAAACAATTAATGAAATCAGAAAAGAACTTGCTTTTTGGATGCGCGTAGATTCAAAGGTTGAATCGCAAGTTTTATCCCGTTATGCCTACATATTTGCATTTTTTATTTGTTTCGCGGCAATCCTTATCGCGGTTATATTTTATTTGTACAGGGCATTGCACCGCTCCAGAATACACGAACAGGAAAATGCAGAGTTTTCCAGGGCAACCCTGCTGGCTCAGGAAAAAGAACGCGCTTTTCTTTCGGCGGAGCTGCATGACACTGTCCTGCAGGATATGAGCCGTCTTTTGCGCATGAATGACGAAACCGAAAAACAGCAGACAGAATTAACCCGGCTAATAATGACACGTATCAGAGAAATATGCAGAACACTGATGCCTTTTGATTTTTCGCGACTTGCTCTTCCGGACGCGCTGCAGCAGCTCTGCCTGGATTTTAATAAAAGAACCCGCAATAAAGTTTCCGGCGCCGGCACAGAATGCCGTGTTATAATCGCAGAGAATTTTTCCGCCGCTTTTCTAACACCGCAGATGCAGCTTCAGGTTTACCGCATTGTTCAGGAAGCTTTGGCAAATATCGAAAAGCACGCAAGAGCAACCGAAGTAACGCTGACAGCGCGAAACACAGACAGCAATACGCTTCTTGTCTGCATTTCAGATGACGGCTTGGGCTGCCCGCATGGTCTTCCCGGCGAAAAACAAGAAGGCTGGGCAGGCGCTCTTGGAATTCGCGGAATGTATCAGCGTGCTGCGATACTCGGCGCAACTCTAACATTTATCCCCGGCGCAGGCAAAGGACTAACCGTTCGACTTGAAGTGCCGTCTTCCTATTGATTCTCTGTTTTTTTTACAAAAAGCTTTTTAATCAGATATGCTGCGCCGAAACCTGCGAATACAGAGATGGTTTTATCTACCAGATTAACAGGTATGCGCCCCAATATTTCCGACGGCAGCAAACTAAAACCCTGGCGGATAAATCCCATTCGCAGCCATGTTTCCGGCGGAATATCTTCCGGGATAACATTGCCTGTAATGCTGATAATGGTAGAAATAATTCCGCCTACAATACTTAGCACAATACACATAACAATTGAAAGAATTGTCAGCATAACGATTGATATAAAAAACTGCTGTTTATTCAAACCTGAACATGGATCAGAAACAAGGCTGACCCTTTCACATTCTGCCTTAAAAAACCGGAAAAACAATAAAACAAGAAAGACTGCCGTAATACTGCATAGTATAAAAAAGTACCATGCCCAATAGTACACAGACCCCCAAACCAGATAATAAATTACGGAATAAATTCCTGTAGTAAGAACCGCGCAAATAATTCCCGGCAGCAAACCTGCAAGAAAAACAACTGCTATGGTAAAAATAATATCAAGGTAGAGCCCAAGCGATAAAGCTTGTGATAACCACATAATCCCGTTATTTGCAACACTGCCTGCAATTCCAAGAAGAATAAGAAAAAGTAAATTTGTTTTTTGTTTCATGTCTGGATTATAGCAAAAAACATGACAACTGTCATCAAAAAACTGAAAAAAAGGAAAAAAGGTAGCTGCTACCACTTTCCCAAAACGGTAGCTGCTACCTGCCTAATCCCTGTTGTTCGTAAGGAAATCTTCCAGTTTAACCAGCGAAGGTCCCGATCTGCCGGGAAGCTGCGTCTGTAAAACCAGGGCATTAGACGCAAGTGTGTAGGTGTAGAAATTGGTTGGTTCCCATGGCTTTGTATTGTTGCGTGTTTGTATTGCTGTTGTTGCGCCCCAGCCGTCTACTCTTCCGCCTGAATTGGTGAACAGGGTGCCCAGTGATCCTCCAACTCCGGCATTGTCTGCCGACCATACGGTTGCGGGGTTGGAGGCGTTGGATGCCCATTGCCAATCTACTACCCTGTTATTGCTGCCGCCAATGGGAGAGCCAAAAAGATTGTTTTGTACAACGAATTGCGCGTTCACCCCGGGTCCCATTACGTAGTCCCCGATGTTGATGAAAAAGTTATTATAAATATGCATCTGGGTTCCGCGCGTTCTGGGCACACGCTGACGCACGCTGTTAAAATAGTTGTGGTGCAAAGTTATACGCCGGTCTTCAACGTTTAAATCATTATCGTCGGAGCCAACCAGCATTGTCCTGTTAAGCTCATTAAACTCGTTATGCGAAACGGTAATCCGCCCGTTCCTTAGCCCTAGCGATGTAGTATGGAAACCGGCGCCCCTGTTTGTATCAAAGGGCGGATAATGAAAATTATCCTGCGTATATGCGGGCGAATTGTATCCTCCCCATCGTTCCCCGATGGTAAACCTGCAGTGATCAACCCATGCGTCGGCGAACCAGAAATGCAGCGCATGCGCGACATGAGAGGCGTCTATTGCGTCATAAAAAGTGATATTCCTTATAATGACATTTTCCCTGCGGTTGCTCACAGATCCGTCAACACGTAAACCACCGTACTTAAGCCTTGCATTGTTTATTCCAATAATTGTGGTATTGGAAAGAACATCGCGTCTTCTGCTGGATCCTGTGCTAGTGCCTGTACTTGCAGATTTAACTATATCTTCAGCAATACTTTCAACGGTGCCGGTAATAGCGCCTCTGGACATATCAATGTCGCCGCTTATGATTATAAACGACGGTCCTGAAACAGCGAGCGCTGCGATAAACGCATCCAACTTTGCGCTTGGATTCGGGAACAATGCATCGCTGATAATAATCGGATCCGCCGGGTTGGTATACGAAAGCCCTTGTCCGCTGTTATACAAATCCGCCCATCCGCCTGTTAATACTCTCTTTCCTTTGAGCGCGTTAAACAGATCCATTGGCTCCAGGGAACCCGGAATAACCACATCGATTATCGCGCTGACAGCAGTACCGCTTAGGTCTGAAAAACTCACCCTCGCCTGTAATAGATAACCCTGATCGTCGGCAACTACGGTGTATGTATTGCTGTTTGCGCCGGAAATAATAGCTCCGCCACGCAGCCATTCCCATGTTGCGGTTCCCGTCCCGTTACCCGAATATGCAGCTATAAGCGTTTCGCCAACTACAGGTTTTAGGTTGTTTATCAGAACGCTTCCGCCAAGGGTTGGATTTCCTGTTGGAATCAAATATTGTATATCAACCTTATAAATGACAAAATTTTGACCTGTTGCGCCAAATGAAAGTTTTACTTTATCAGTGCCGGAATAATCATAACTTAATATAACAGGAACATTATTAGTAGAGAATGAGCCTGTATTTATTACAGATGCATCATTAATATTTATATGCACTGTTCTAGCAGTTGTATTAGTACCGGCAGCAACCAAAGTAACTTTAAAGGGACCCTGTACGTCAGCAATTGTTGCTAAAGGATTTCTGGCGCCAGCACCGGTACAAGCGATACGACCCGTATATATATCTGCCGTTTGAGCTGGATCCCATCTAAAAGCTGCATCTTGCGGGAAAGTCATAGTTAAACCGTCAACGGTGTATCCGCTGGCGCCCAACTGATTGACTGCAGTCCAATCTAATTGCGTGTTTCCTGTACCAACTGTATTAGCTCCAAATGTAAATGAAACAAGTTTTGTTCCGCCTTTTATCGTAATATTAACTGAATCGGATTTCTCGGCATCAATTGTGGAAGTTGCAGTAACGACAACAACAGTATCTGTTTCTGTTGCAATTGCTGTTAATTGACCTGACGAGTTAATTGATACTACAGACGCCGCATTTGCTCCGCCGAGAAGTCTTACTGTCCAAGCGACAGTTTGAGGAACGCCGGCAGGCAAAACAATTGCAGAAAGATTTAAATTTTCAGCGGCTCTTAGCTCGTATGATGACGGAGTGTTAATTACAACACTTTCAATTTCATAGACTATAGTTACAGATACAACTGCAACATTGGAACGCACGGGCTCGGCTCCTGTCGCGGTAACTTCAACAAAATAATAATACGTTCCAGTATCAAGCGTTGTTGGAATAATAAAGCTAACGTCAGTCCCGTTGGTTGGTACGGCAGTGCCGCCTGCATTGCTGTATGTATTGTTTATGTACCACTGATAACTAAGCTCATCTTCCGGCGTAACGTTTGCTGTCACTGTCAAACTTCCGCTTATCCTTCCAAATTTTACATTTGTACTTGCGGGGTGTTCTTCAATGAAAATAACCGGTGCTGTCACAGTTACAATCGCAACATTGGAACGCAAAGGCGCGGCTCCGTCCGTTGCCGTAACTTCCACAAAATAGTAATAAGTTCCTTCTGTAAGTGAAACAGGAATGACAAAATCTTCGTCTTCTTCATCTTCTATTGCAGTACCGCCGACATTGCTGTCCGTTATGTTACTGAACCACTGGTAACTAAGCTGCGCGTCCATTGTAACACTTGCAGTAACTGATAAACTTCCGCTTATTTTTCCTTCTGTTACATTTTTATTTTCTGGCTGTCCGGTAATGGAGATAACCGGGACATTGGGAGGCGAAATTGTCACCGTCGCCGGGCTGGAACGTACCGATACAGCGCCGTCTGTTGCCCGAACTTCTACAAAGTAATAATATACTCCCTTTGTAAGTGTATCCGGTATCGTAAAACTGGCGTCCGTTGCGTTAATTATTTCCGTGCCGCCGATATTGCTGTTCGTTGTATTGGTATACCACTGATAACTAAGTTCCGCTTCCAGAGTAACGCTTGCCGTCACACTTAAATTGCCGCTTACTTCTCCTTCTGCTGCATTTATATTTGCAGGCTGTCCGGTAATTGTGATAACCGGTGTCTGGGCGGATGCTTGTCCATCCTCTGTACAGGCTGTTACAGCAAATATGCCGAACACAGCAATGGTAACGATAAATAGTTTAAATATATTTTTCATAATTACACTCCCGGGGAACCCCTTATAGATGCGGAATTCTATCATACAAGCGGGAATAAAAACAGAGCAAATTATAAGAAAAAACCCGTGCGTAAAATGCGTGCGTAAAACGCGAGCGTAAAATGCGTGCATTACAACAGCGGCTATGACAATACATTCGTTCTTTTTTTAATAATCGCGATTATATCATCACATACTGAGCCATCTGCGAAATTCAAACTTCTGCGGAGATCTTTGGCTTTTGAAACAATGCCGGAAAATCTGCTTTTTACGGTTTTCATCATGTTTGTCGCATTCAGTCCAAGCTGCTCAAATAAAACCATAAAATCGGCAGATTTAAGGGAAGCATATTTTCCCTTACCGTTGATAAGCATTGCCATGCCATGATCTACGATTTTTTCCGGATAAATTTCTGTGGACAGCAAATCGTAAAAAGGAGCAAGTTTTATACCGCCATTGGTATGCAATAAGGAAATATTTTTGGCATGAGAATCGGTGTTACCTATAAGATAGTTAAAAATTATCCATTCCATAAACCGGGTAAAATCCGTCAGTTTATTATCAGAAAATTCTTCAATAACCTTAAAGCAATCCTTTAAACCGGCTCCGCCGCCGGCTTGATACTTTTTATTTGATACAATACCAAGCGCCTGGCAAAAATCTTCCTGATGAATACGATGAACAATTCCGCAGGTAACGCCGTTACCGTTTATCTTCCTGTCGTATCTTTGAATTTCAATATACTGCCGATCTTTGGCTGATTTTAATTCTACATCCGGAACACCAAGCTGCATAACCTGCGCCAGCCGCATACAAAACAATTCATTTTCCAGTAAATTGGGAAATCTTTTATTGGTGATTTTTATAATATGAGTTGTTGGATATTTGTCAGTGGATCGATAATACCGGTTATCAAGTTTATACACCGCAAATTTTGATTGTGCTCCCGCAAGGGAAAGACGCGGAGGGTTTTTAAGGCTGGTAAGCAGCGGGTCTTGAGGCAGATTATCTATAATTTGCGCCATTTTAGATGTTGGTATTTCGTGCAGAGTATCGTCATTTGCATTTGGTTCCGTTTCGTAAAAAGCAACTGCTCCGGCACAATCGCTGCCAAACCTGTCCAGAATAGAATACACTTTATTGCCGGAAACATGAGCTTTTGCAAGTATTTCAAAAATCTCTCCCTCCGGAGTCAGGTTTTCAAAAAACGGAGCCGCCAAAGCATTGGGGTATTCCTCCATTCTTGCCGGCAAACGTACCGACAGGGGTTGAACCTTATCGCTGCAATACTGAAAAGAAAGCTGCATTAATTCATTTTCACGTAACACTCCGGTCTTGTTCCCGCAGAGGTACACGTTTAATTCCCGGCTCACCTGTTCTCTCCTTCAGGAGCAAGCACCTGTATCTTCATGCCAAGAATATGCGCAACACGCAAGGCTTTTTCAAGCTGGACAGTAGGTTTCCCGTTTTCCAGATCTCCTATAAAACGCACACCTGTATTTGCCGCAGCTGCAAGCTGAACTTGAGTAGCTTTTTGCTTTTTACGAAACGCCCTTACGGCTTCGCCGAAAGTCTTTCCATCAATAATTATCATTTTTCACCTAATCTTACCTATCGGTAAGATTAGCGCATTTTTCAAGAAAAGTCAAGCAATTCTTACCTATCGGTAAGAATTGTGTATATTTAGCCATAATTGAGGCATATCTTACCGTTCGGTAAGATTGATGGTACTTTAAGCCAGCATGTGCCTTTTTGTCGAGCTCAAAATGGCTACTGCTAACGGTTAATTCGATTAATTTTTATATATCCCACACAGACATAGCCAGAACATCTGAAGACAAAGGCTGCAAATCCGGAACAAGGCAAATTTCACAGCCAAAACCAACAGATTCCTTCTTTGCAAAAACATTAAATGCTTTTATATCGTTTGAATCAGGCGTTCCATGTTTTTTAATTTCGATTGGATGATATTTTCCATCCTGAAAAATAAGAAGATCTATCTCATTTTTATCGGAATCCCTGTAAAAATAAAAATGCGAATTTTTTCCATTATGATAGTGTGATTTTAAAATTTCTGTTATAACAAATGTTTCAAAAAACGCGCCCGAAGAAATTCCGGTTTCAAGAGCCTTTGGCGCAGTCCAGCCTGCAAGATATGCCGCAAGCCCTGTATCCATAAAATATAGTTTAGGATGTTTTACCAAACGTTTAGTAATGTTTTTAAAATAAGGCTGTAAAAGATAAACAATTCCGGAAGCTTTAAGCACGGACAGCCATTTATCAGCAGTTCTTGGGTCTATACCTACATCTCCGGCAATGTTAGCAAGATTCAGTTCTTGCCCTGTCCGCGCTGCGGCAACTTTCAAAAAAGTTAAAAATTTTACTTCATTTCCGATATTGATAATTTGGCGGACATCGCGCTCAAGATAAGTGCGAATATACGAATCATAAAAAGCTTCGCGGTGTTCTTCATCTGCTTTTATTACTTCCGGAAATGCGCCCTGCCAAATTATTTTAAAGGTATCTGCTGTATTTCTCCTTTTCAGCGCACACGCAGGCTCTGGGGAAGGTAAAAAAGGCTTTTGTTTATCGCCTATCCCTTCTCGTTCATAAATAGAAAAACCAAGCATATCGATTATTACGACTCTTCCCGCAAGTGATTCCGTAACGCCTTGCATTAGGTTAAACTGCTGGGAACCTGTAAGCCAATAAAGAGAGCGTTTTTCCGTATTATCAGCAATCATCTTGATATATGGAAACAATTCTGGTGCGTATTGAATCTCATCAATTACGCAGGGCGGAGAATAAATATCCAAAAAACCTTTTGGGTCTGTTTTTGCCTTTAATAAGTCCTGCGGATTATCAAGGCTTACATATTTCCGCTTGCTGTCAGAAGAAGTCTTTAACAGTGTAGTTTTGCCGATTTGCCTGGGGCCATTGATTAACAAGACCTTAAACTTTTCCGATATACGTGAAATATAAGGGGATAATGTACGGATTTTATACGTTTTTACCATATTTTCATTGTAGCGCAAAAACCCCAGAAAGACAAGAAAAATCTGCAAAAATGGAGTGCGAGTCCGTTTTTGCAGATACCGTGACAGGCGCCTTTTTTTCGTGTAATATAAAAATACATGGAAAACCAGAATGATCCTAAACCGGAAAATACCCCTCAAACAGCGGCTTCTTTGGTTCGCCATGGATCTGCGCTTTCCCTGCTTACTTTTGTATCCCGGATACTGGGGCTTTTAAGGGAAATGACAAAAGCCAGGTTTTTGGGAACCTCTGCTCTTTCTGATGCTTTTTCTGTGGCTTTTTTGCTGCCCAATCTTTTCCGCCGCCTCTTCGCGGAAGGTTCCATCTCTGTCGCCTTTATTCCCACCTTTAAGGAATACCTGCTTGAAAACAACCGCGAAAAAGTGCGGGAATTCCTATCCTGCATGTTTACCTTCCTTTCTTTTTTTGTAACATTGGCTGTCATGGCAGGAATTCTTGCCGCCCCCCTGCTTGTACGTATCTTTGGAGTAGAAGAATTTGATGAAACTGTTCTATTAACAAGAATCATGTTTCCTTTTCTTGGGTTTATCTCTCTGGCTGCATTGTTTCAGGGTGTTTTAAACAGCCTGCATATTTTTACGCCATCAGGGCTTGCGCCTATTTTATTAAATATTGTTACCATCCTTTGCGCTTTTGGATTAAGCCCATTTACAAAAAATCCTGCCCGCGCTATGGCTATAGGTATTTTAATCGGCGGTTTTTTGGAAACAGCTATTCAGCTTCCTTTTGTTTTAAAACACGGGCAAACTTTTTTTATTACAGGATTAAAAAGAGCTTTTAATAATCCGGGTGTCAGGAAAGTTCTTCGGCTCATCGCGCCCACAATTATCGGGATGGCGGCGTATCAGATAAACGATCTTGTTTCTACAGCATTGGCAGGAAGAGCGGGCGAAGGTATTGTCTCCAGCCTTCAGTATTCGCTGCGTCTTCAGGAATTATTTCTTGGGGTGTTTGCTGTTTCAATCGGGACGGTATTGCTTCCTAACCTAACAGAATACGCCAAAACTTCACAGTGGGAAATCTATAACAAACGGCTTGGCTCTTCCATGAATATTATTGCACTCATTACCATTCCTGTTACATTTTTTTCTTTAATGGAGGGGCAGAATTTAATCCGCCTGCTTTTTCAGGGCAACAGTTTCGATGAAACATCCGTCAATTTAACCCTGGCGGCGTTTACTTTTCATATGCCCGGTCTTTTTTTCATTGCGCTTAACAGAATTCTTGCTCCCGCTTTTTACGCGCAAAGCGATACTAAATCTCCTACTATTGCGGGAATAATTTCTTTTGCTGTCAATATTATTCTGGCATCTGTTTTGGTCGGGCGCTTCCGCGGCGCAGGAATCGCTTTTGCATTGTCTGCCGCAAGCGTAGTTAACTCTGTTCTGCTTCTTGTTTTTCTTAAAAAAAATCCTAATATAGAATTAAAACCTGTAATTGTTTCTGCTTTGCTTTACATTTTAAAAATGATTGTTCTTTCTGCCCTTGCTGTTATTCCAATTTACTTTCTTTCGCCGTATCTTATGAAATTATTTGCAGATAACGGACGAATATCTTACGGCGCGCCGTTATTAATTAATTCGTTTGTCTTTATTCTGCTTGGTATTGCAATGCTTGCTGCCGTAAAAGACAAAAATTTTCTTGCCATAACAAAAATGCTGAAAAAAAAGAACGGGGAAAAAGATGACAGCAAACAATAAATACCGCGGGCTTCCGGTTGTCGTTCTTGCGGGACGGCCCAATGTGGGAAAATCAACGCTTTTTAACCGTCTGCTGCGAAAACGCAGGGCTATCACAGACCCAACGCCCGGAGTAACACGTGACCCTGTTGAAGCAGACTGCCTGATTGACGACGGCGGACTGCCCAAACCTTTGCGTCTTGTTGACACCGGCGGGTTTAAACTTACCGAGTGCGATGAACTTGACAAACTGGTTGTAGAAAAAACACTGGAAACAATAAAAAAAGCAGACCTTGTTGTTCTGCTTCTTGAAGCCGGAGATATAACAAGCGAAGACGAAGAACTCATCGGATTATTGCGCCCGTACCGCGACAGGCTTATTGTTGCTGTAAACAAAACAGAAGGCGGCAGAATGCAGGCAGATGCATGGAATGTCCTGTCCTTTGGGTTTGATAATGTTTTGATGATTTCTGCCGAACACGGAGACAACATAGGAGAGCTCAAGCAGGAAATAATCAAGCGGCTGGATTTTTCCAAAGTGGAGGAAATTACAAGCGAAGAGCAAACCATCCGCATCGCATTGCTTGGAAAACCAAACACAGGTAAGTCCACGCTTTCCAACCGGCTTACGGGAGCCAATGCTTCTATCGTAAGTGAAATTCCGGGAACGACAAGGGACACGGTAGAAGGCAGTTTTCTCTGGAAATCCCGCAAATTTATTATTCTGGACACTGCGGGTATACGCAGGAAAACAAAGGTGACGGAGAATATCGAATACTACTCGGTTAACCGCGCAATTAAAACCATCAATGACGCGGATATAGTTGTATTGATGATTGATGCCGAAGAAGGGCTCTCTGATCAGGATAAAAAAATCGCGGCTCTTGCGCATGACAAAGGACGCGGTATTATCATGGCGCTTAACAAATGGGACACAATGCCCCGGTTAAAAAATACTTTTACTGCCGCGCAGGACAGAATACGTTTCATGTTCGGACAAATGGAATATGCGCCGGTTATTCCGGTAAGCGCAAAGGACGGAACAGGCGTAGATAAACTGCTTAATACGGCGATAACAATGTACAGGCAGTTAAATATACATATAGGCACCTCCCGTCTTAATCAGGCGCTGGAAAAATGGGTGCAGGAATATCCCCCTCCGGCAGGTCCGCGCACTCGCTTTAAAATCAAGTATGCTATTCAAAAAACTGCCAATCCTGTCCATTTTATTTTTTTTGTATCGCGTATTCAGGCGGTAAACGATTCGTATATTTCATATTTACGCAATAAAATACGCAAAGATTTGGGGTTTTCACTTGTTCCGGTATTAACAGAAATAAAAAGCTCATCTGCAGAAAAAAAGCATTGACACATCCGCTGCTTCGGTACAAAATTAAAAAGGGGGACTTCCATGAATCTTGCCAATCAATTAACGCTTTTTCGTATAATCCTTGCTCCGGTTTTTTTTGTCATTTATTTTCTGCCTCATGCAGGCTGGAGCATACCCGTACTGTGGGCTATTTTTGTTGTTTCAGAAATAACCGACTTTTTTGACGGTTTTGCAGCGCGGAAGCTTAACCTTACAAGCGACTTTGGCAAACTGTTCGATCCTTTTGCGGACACGCTTGTGCAAATTACCTATTTTCTGTGTTTTGTAATTGACGGTATTTTTCCGGCAATACTTCTTGTTCTGGTTATCTACCGTGAATTTGGAATCCTTTTTCTGCGCAACCTGATGCTGAAAAAAGGCATAACACTCGGCGCGCGTATGAGCGGAAAAATTAAAACTGTAACATATATCATAGCCGGAGGCGCTGCCCTGCTCGCAGTCAGCATGGAGCGGCTATCATGCTGCGAAAATATTTTACCGTATTTTAAAACAGGCGCTCTTGTTGTTTTTATTATCTCTGTTGTTCTTGCCGTTGTATCTTTCTTTGAGTATCTGTTTATTTACCTGAAAAGCAAGGGAAATGAAAATGCCTGACAGAAAGTTCAGCGCGCCGGGAAGAACGGAACTTGCCGGAAACCATACAGATCATAACAGAGGCAAAGTATTGGCTGCATCCGTTCAGCTGGATAATATTGCCGTTGTGCAAAAACGAGAAGACAACATCGTATTTTTCCGCTCTGCGGGATTCAATGATATAACTGTAGATTTAACCGATTTAGATCCAAAGCCGCAGGAGACGGGCAAAACAGAAGCTCTTATAAGAGGAATTGCCGCTGAATTAAACCGGCGCGGTTTTAATACAGGCGGATTTTCGGCTAACGCAGCTTCAACCGTGCTTCCCGGTTCCGGTCTTTCATCATCGGCTGCTGTAGAAGTGCTGATTTGCTTTATTTTTGATTCTCTTTACGGAGAAGGAAAACTTTCACCGCTGGAAATCGCGCAGATTAGCCGGTATGCGGAAAATGCCTATTTTGGAAAACCCTGCGGATTGATGGATCAGATAGCATGCGCGGCAGGAGGCGTTGTTGCCATCGACTTTAAAAATGCTGACTTCCCCATTATAAAACAAATCAGCTTTGATCCGGCTGCAGCAGGTTACGCTTTATGCGTGGTGAACACAGGCGGCAGCCACGCGGATTTAACCGCAGATTACGCATCAATCCCCGCAGAAATGAAAGCCGTTGCTTCTTTTTTCGGCAAGTCCGTACTTGCGGAACTGGAAAAGGAAACTGTTATTTCCTCTGTTTCAGAAATACGCAAAGCGCTGGGAGACAGGGCTTTGCTCCGCTCACTTCACTTCTTTGACGAAAACGACCGCGTCGATGCCATGACAAATACCCTCATTAAAATGGAAAACACCGGAAAGCATGAATTATTCGGGTTTTACCTTGATTTGGTTAACGAGTCAGGCGATTCCTCCTGGAAACTGCTGCAGAATGTATATTCAAAGGGGGCACCCCAGGGGGCACCTCATGACTTTCCGAAAAGCCAGGGAATCAGCGCTGCCCTTGCTCTTACAAAAGATTTTTTTCGCAGGCAAAAACTACAAGGCGCATGCCGGGTTCACGGCGGCGGATTTGCCGGCACAATTCAGGTTTATATCCCGCTGGATGTTATAAACGTATACCGCGAGTATATGGAAAAAGTCTTTGGAGCGGGCTCTTTGACACAGCTGCAAATCAGGCAAAAAGGCGTGATGGAACTCAGGTTGAAACCATAAACAAAAGCTGATATATTGTAAATACCAGCCAAGATGGCTCAGTTGGCAGAGCAGCGCACTCGTAACGCGCAGGTCACGGGTTCGATTCCCGTTCTTGGCTTGATTTAATTATTTAAGGAAAAACGGCTATGATAAAAATGTTTTCTGCCTTTACTGAAGAAATTGACGATATTGATACGGCAATAACCGGGATTTTAGATCAACTGGATTTAAAAAATTCATTATTAAAAAACACTATAGGCATTTTGCATTGCTATTACGAATTTATAGACAGCGGGGTTGTTAAAGCTTTGTGCGAAAAACTGCCCTTTGATGTTATCGGAATCACAGTTCCCTATATCCGTCTTTCCGGAAAAGCAAGTTCTATGGGGCTTATGCTTAACATACTTACAGGCGACGATGTAGATTTTGTCACCGGTATTTCTGACCCAATAGAAATAGGCGGAGGAAATCTAAAACAGGCAACAGCAAAACTATGCGGCGATGTTTCCAAAAATCTTAAAGAAAAACCTCCGATGCTTATGACATTCGCTCCTTTTTTTCATGTATTAAAAATAAACGCCGATGATTTTGTGGATAACATAAGCGGCTCTTTCCCGAATATTCCCGTCTTCGGAGCATTTTCATTTTCAGAAGAAATTGATTTTAGCAGATGTTACACTCTCTACAACGGACAGAGCTATGAACACTCGGCGGCTCTTATCGCGATAACAGGCAATGTAAACCCGTCGTTTTTAACAATGTCGGTTCCTGAAAAAAACATAATGGGTGAATTGGCAACTGTTACAAAATCGGAAGGCAATATTCTGCATTCCATAAACGGAATGTCTGTGGAAGATTATGTAATATCCATAGGGCTTATCGATAAAAAGGACAATCTGGAAAAACTTTACTCTACCCCGATGATAGCCAGACTCAAAGATGGTTCAACTATTGTGCGTGTTTGCATAGGCGGCGACGGACAGGGCGGAGCTGTTATGGGCGGACATGTGCCGCAAGGGGCAAAAATAGGTTTTGCCATACTGGAATTATCGGACACTATTTTCACAGGCAGCGAAATAGCAAATAAAACCCTGGAAAAATTAAACGGCAGAAATATTATCGTTTATTCCTGCATGGCGCGTCTTGAATTCATGGGAACGAATCAAAGAGAACTGGAATCCAAAACAATCTGCGATCTTTTGGGCGATACAAATAATTTTTACATTGCTTATGCAGGAGGAGAAATCTTTCCCCAGGAGCTTCCCGGAGGTAATTTTGCAAATCACCTGCAGAATTTCTCGCTAATAGTCTGTATGTTATAAAAATATGAGCGATGAATTAAAAACTGTAGAAAGTTTACAGCTTCAAATAAAAAAAATGAGCCGTCTTTTGTCGCTTCAGGAGAAGATAATAGCCCGCTCGGAAATGGTAATGGCAACCCGTGACAGAGTCATGAATATGCTTAAATCTGAGCGTTTGGCGCAGGAACAAAAACTTATAAGCGTACTTGAAGAAAACGAAAGACAGCTTACCCTGCTGAACGCAGTGGTAAAAGCCACAAAAATCGGCTTGTGGGATGTTGGAATAACAGACAACAACATGCTCCACCCGGAAAATACTTTTACATGGTCAAATGATTTTAGAAGGATGCTGGGGTATTCAAGCGAGGCTGATTTTCCCAATGTATTTGACAGCTGGAAAAACAGGCTGCACCCGGACGATCAGGAAAGAGCTGTAAACGAAGTCGTAAAACATGTTGCCGACTCAACCGATAAGCCCTATGATTCAGAGTACAGACTTATAAAAAAAGACGGTGAATGTTTGTATGCCCGCGCATACGGCGAAGCCATACGAGACAGCGAAGGTCATGTTATCCGCCTTGCCGGTGCGCTGATGGATATAACAGATGCAAAGAATGTTTTGTTTAACACGGAAAGACAGCGCATAGCGGCAGAATCCGCAAATGAACGATTCAGGATCATACTGGATACCATGCCGCTTATTTGCAACCTTTGGAGCAAAGAAGGCAAAGTTTTTGACTGCAACGAAGCAGCGCTGAAACTTTTTGAAATGGATAAGCAAACATACATGGACAGGTTTCTGGAACTTGCGCCGGAATACCAGCCTAACGGACAGCTTACTTCTGAAAGAGCGCGTCTCCTGCTTGACACAACCTTTACAGAAGGTTTATGTGTTTTTGAATGGATGAATCAAAAGCTGGACGGCTCTCTTATTCCAATGGAAGTCGTTCTCACGCGCATTGAATACGAAGGAAAACAAATAGCCGTAGGATACGGACGCGATTTGCGCGAAGAAAAAAGAATGGCAGTAGAAATAGAAAAACACCATAAAGAAGTGCTTAAACAGGCGCATTGGTACAGTACAATCCTTGATGCCACGCCGCTTCCCATCACAGTTACCGACAAGGATATGAACTGGACATTCGTAAACAAGGCTGTAGAAAACTTTTTGGGAATGAAACGCGAGGATATGATCGGCAAACATTGCTCGATGTGGAATTCCGATATATGCAATACTCCCAATTGCGGTATCGCCTGCGCAAAGCGCGGGTTAAAACAGACATTTTTTAATCATAAAGATTCATCTTATCAGGTTGATGTTGAAACCCTGAAAGACATGGACGGCAAAACGGCAGGATACATCGAAGTTGTTCAGGATATAACGATGGTAGAAATTCTGGCAAGGCAGGAAGCTGAAGCCGAAAGCCGCGCAAAATCTACATTTTTGGCAAACATGAGCCACGAGATGCGGACTCCAATGAACGCAATTATCGGCATGACTACCATAGGAAAAAAATCCGGCGATATTGAACAAAAAAACCACGCATTAAACAAAATCGGAGACGCATCTTCCCACTTGCTCGGCGTAATCAATGATGTACTGGACATGGCAAAGATCGAAGCTAACAAGCTGGAGCTTTCTCCTGTCGAATATAGCTTTGAACAAATGGTGCAAAAGGTGTTAACCATTGTAAATTTCCGTATAGACGAAAAACATCTGCGATTAATAATAAATATAGATAACAATGTACCGCGCTCTTTAATTGGAGATGAACAGCGTTTAATTCAGGTAATTACAAATTTACTGTCCAATGCGGTAAAGTTCACGCCGGAAAAAGGCGAAATACGCCTGGAAGCATATTACAATAATTCTGAATTACGAATCGAGGTAACAGACAGCGGAATAGGCATATCTCCGGAAAACCACGAAAAATTATTTTATGCTTTTGAGCAGGCGGAAACCGGAACAAGCCGGCAATACGGCGGAACGGGTCTCGGGCTTCCAATATCAAAATGTATTATAGAACTTATGGGCGGAAGAATTTGGGTTGAGTCGGAACTTGGCAAGGGCGCAAAATTTATTTTTACCGTAAAAACGCAGCGCGGCGCAAATGAAAATTTAGATACAGAAAACAAAATTAATGATAACAATGCTGTCAGCATCGGTCAATTTAAAGGCAAACGGCTGCTGATTGCCGAAGATATCGAAATTAATCGTGAAATTCTTATAGCGCTTTTAAAAGAAACAGAGCTGGTTATTGATTGCGCAGAAAACGGCAAGGAAGCGCTGGAAATGGTAGAAGCATCCTGGGGAAACCCCTCCGCTGAATACGACATTATTTTTATGGATGTGCAAATGCCATTAATGAACGGACATGAAGCAACGCGGCATATACGCGCTTTTGAAACAAAACAGGAAGAGACCGGAAGACACAGGCGCATCCCCATAATTGCATTAACCGCAAATGTCTTTAAGAGTGATATAGAGGAATGTCTTGCAGCGGGTATGGACGATCATCTTGGCAAACCGCTTGACATAGACAAAGTTATCGAGAAATTAAGAATATACTTAAAGATAAACTGACCCTTGACTTTCCTGTTGTTTTTCCCCACAATACGTGAAGTATGGAAGAAAACCCTGTTTCGCGCGCCTGGCTGGAAAGCCTAAGCACTGCAGAATTAATTAAATTAGCAGATAATTACGGCGTAGATATTCCCGCAGGGCTGGAAAGAATTTTTATTATCGAAGAAGTTTTGGAATGTGTTAATGCAGAAAAACAAACAAAAGAAGATATTATAGTAAATCCGTCATATTCAGAAGCAGTTTTGCTGCCAAAACAATACAATATCTCCTATATCGAGGTGATAATTAGAGATCCGCTTTGGGCTTTTGTTTTTTGGGAAATCAAGGGGCATGACAGGGAAATGCACGAGAACGCTCGTGATTTTAAAGGTTATTGCCTGCGGGTTATCCCGTTAAATGAAGGAGAAACAGAACAGCAGGCAAGAGCAAATTCCTTTACTGTTTTAATCGATTCAAGCCCTATCAGCGCAAGATATCTGGGATTTGCCGAACATTCATCAAAAAATTCCGGGCGTTATTTAATAAAATTAAATGTAATTCACGGAGACACAGAGTATCAGATAGCAACTTCGCAGATTTTTAATTTGCCGAAACTGCATGAAAATGAAAGTATTGCAGAAATGAGCGGCAACCCGTTAGTCCGCCTGTCAGGAGCGCAGGACTTATCCATTACTAAGGTTAAAATGAGGTAATATGGAATTCCGTTATGCGATGTCTCTTGTTTTTGAAGCTCACCTGCCGTTTGTAAGGGAATACCGTAAAGAAGATGATTTATACCAAAAGGGCGAAGAAGATCGTTTCTTTCATTTTGTATCAGAAACGCTGCTTCCCCTGCTTGATGCTTTACACCGCCTGGAAAACGATCATGTGCCGTTCCGCATGGCGCTCGCAATATCTCCCGTCTTATGCCATATGCTCAGCGATGAACATCTTCAGAAAAAATACCTGTATTATATTGATAATCAAATTGAGTTCGGCAAACAGGAACTGGAACGCACCCACAAGGATAAAAGCGCAAATAAACTGGTTCAGTATTACCTTAGCCAGATAACGAACAGAAAAACCGCATATACCGAACGCTATGAAAAAAATTTGCTTAAAGCCCTTGATTCTTTCAGACGCAAAGGCAAAATTGAAATTCTTGCAAGCTGCGCTACTTATGCATTTTTACCGTTTATCAGCCACAACCATGAATCATTGCAGGCTCAGATGGAAATTCCAGGCTCAATGTACCGCCGTCATTTTGGAGGCGCTCCCCAGGGATTTTGGCTTCCTTCGCTTGGCTGGCATTCCGCGCTTGAACCGTACCTAAGGGATTACAATTATATTTATACGATTTTGGACACACACGGACTTTTATTCGGCAATCCAACACCGGAAAAAGGCTGCTTTTTCCCCGCAAAAACACCTAACGGCACTTTTATCCTTGCAAAAGATTTATATGCCGTGCGTGAAATAAAAAAAATCGCAGCGGATAAACTATACCGCAATAATGCCCGCGATGCCGGTTATGAATTGCCGCCGGAAACAGTAAAAGCGTTTCTTAGCAAAGAAGGCGAACGTCACAGGACAGGATATAAATACTGGGCGAATACCCAGAATATTTATAATCCGCAGGCTGCCTCTGAAAGAGCGGAGGTAAATGCAAAAGAATTTTTGGATAATTCAATTACCAGGCTTAAGGAAATTTCAAATTATATGAATGAAGCGCCTATAAGCGTTAATACATATAACATCGGAGATTCCTGGACTTGTCCTGTCTGGTACGAAGCGCCGCAATTTATAGAAAAACTTTTTAGATTGGCAGAAGAGCAAAAAGATTTTAAATTTGTATGTCCCAGCGAATATATTTTTAAACAGGATCTTTCTTCCATTCAGGCGGTAAAACCTGAGTTTTCATCAAGCGGGGTTAACGGTTACGCAGAAACATGGCTGGATGTATCAAATGACTGGATATACCGCCACTTGTCGCGCGCGATGGAGCGTATGACAGAACTTGCGGAACGTTTCCCGGATGACACAGGTTTAAAGGAACGCGCGTTAAATCAGGCTGCACGCGAAATCCTCCTTGCCCAATCCTGTGACTGGTCTGCTCTTCTTCACAGGCAGGACTCCACAGAATACGCGCGTAATCAGGCAGAAAACTCTCTGCGCAACTTTACTACAATTTATGAAGCATTGGGCAGTAATTACATCAGTACCGAATGGCTTACAACACTGGAGAAAAAACACAATATTTTCCCGAATATAAATTACAGAGTTTTCCGCAGAAAAAAATAATTAGAAATCCAGCCTGTAAAGGTCTTCTATCCTTTGAGTTAAATCTTCGCGGTCATTCAGCATGGCAAGGCTCTCGCGCGCAGGATCGTATCTGGGATTAAGGCGAAGCGCTTCCTCCCAGCATAATCTTGCATCGTCAAGGTTTCCTATGGAATAAGCTTCAAGCCCCAAGAGATACAGATCATCAACTTTATCAGAAACATATTTACGTCCCCTGTCACCCAAATCCAGGCGTATGGCAAGGCTCACCCTGTTAAGCGGCTGCAGCTGGGTTAATAAATCCAGAGTGTAATTTACATCTATTGCTATTTTATTTAAAGTAATGGCACTGCCGATAGAAATACGGCTGCTTCCGGCTTTGAACATAAATCCGCCGCGCATAGATAAAAAGTTTGTAATGTTTACGGAAATGCCGATTGCCCCGTAAGGTAATTCAGATAGACTGATATCCGTCAAATTTAAAGGGTAGGTAAAATCAAACCCAATGGTAACGGGGCGGATTGGCTTGTAAGAAATTGCCGCGCTGACAGAGGTTGGCAAAGGATCGCCCAGCGCCGGAGGACCAAGGTTTTTTACCACCAGAGCCGCAGAGGCGTTCTTTTCCCTGGAATTATAAAATTTTAAAAAGTTAAACCTTGTTAAAAAACCAATATCTGCCATTGCCATAATGGCAGACTGACTTATTCCCGAACCGCTTAAAAGATCGCCGTAATAGTCGGAATAATCGGGCATAATCCTGAAAGCGCCCTTTAAGTTAATCCCAATGGATAATCCAGAAAAATAGTAGCCGGAAAATAAATTATAGGAAGCGTTAAGGATTGCCACCCCTTCGGAATAATAGCCGCTGGAAACACGTTCTCCGTAAATATTGTATTGGGTAAAAGGCATATACAAAAATTTACCGCCGGCGGCAATGCCTAAATTTCCAAAACGTGTAGCAAAGGCAACCGCTTCTATCTTTGTGTCTGCTATCCAGTTATTGTGAAAAAAAGCCAATTCTGTCCTTTCCAGCATCGAAGAGCCGGCAGGGTTTGCCTCAAGAAAAGAAACATCGTCGGAAATGGCAGAAAAAGCAATAATACCCTCTGCCCTCCCCCCAATGGGGATATTCAGAACCGGAAAAGCGGTTAATCCGGCATTATTATCGATTCCGTAGATTTTATTCAAATAATCGGCAATATTCCCGTAAAGGTCCTGCGCTTCGTCAGCCCAGAGCGAAAAAAGGGAAAAAAATACCAAAAAAACAGCGATTCCTAACCGCACAAATAAAGCCTCTCTCTATAATATATACATCGGATTCTTAAAAAAAAATAGTATACCCAAAAGGATTAGATGGTTTTTTACGATAATATAGTATAGTAATGATAATGGCGAAGTGTGCCCAAAGGTCTGCTATTTATTATTTTTTCGCGCTTTTTCTGCTGTTTTCGTCATTAACTCCGGTTTTTGGCAGCGGCAGCCGGGATGCAGCTCTGTCCAGAGCAGATGCCCTTATAAATGACAAAGAATACGATGAGGCGATATTGATTTTGTCAGATTTTGCCCGGCAAAACCCGGATAAATTTGACAGGGCGCAAAGCCGCCTGCGCAGAATTTACCAGATACGGGAAGATTTTAACCGCACCGCAGATGAACTTATAAGAACCCTTTTAAATGACCCGGATAATGATGATAAAATACTCACATTATCCCTAAAACTTTATTCGCTGGAAAAAGACGACAGTCCTTTGCTTACCAACTTTGTATCCAGAACAAGAGAAATTGCGCAATTTAACGTAAGCAGAAATATGCTGCGTAATATTCTGGAAAGAGGCCGTGAATTGCTGGACAGGGGGGACAGCGTTGCGGCTATCCAAAACTATGCGGGCGGAATGGGCATCATGCGGGAAGAATTTTTCTCCGGCGATTTCGGCAATGAAACAGAGGCAACAGTAATAAGGGAAACAGAAAGAGTTAACACGATACTTGAGGCTTTTGCGCAGGCAAATGCCCAGGCAGCCGCGCTTTCCGCAGAATTAACCCGCGCCATAAGCGCAGGGGATTTTCCCAGGATTACGCAATCAATAGACAGGCTGATGCCTGCAATAGATGTGCTTGCGGGATTGAAACACCAGCTATATTCAGCCGTAAATACATTTGAAAGGATACTTGAAGGATTACAGGCAAATGATCCGGAACTTGGCGACAGAAACCATCTTGCGTTTCTTTCGATCATTATCCGCGGACGAACCGAGGAAACCATTCAGGAAGGAATGCTGGGCGCATTTGATTCGGCATGGAGAAACTCTGCCGGCTCCGGTTTAAATGCTTTACATTCGTATATCGAAGCGGCAAACACTTCCTCCCTTGCATCTTTTAATGCAAGAGAATATACACCGGTAATTTCTTCGCTTGGCAGAATGGAAAGTTTTTACAATCTTTCCGGGCAATTCTTTGCCAAACACCGCCAGTACTTTGACGCTTCCGCGCCGACAGTCACATTATTCGCAAACACTGTAATGCGCCTTGATATGCGCCAATTTCTGGAGCTCAGAGCGCTTAACGAAGCGAATAATTATCTTCTGCAATCTGCAAATATTGCAGCGCGCCAGAATATCGATCGTACGTCGCTTAGCCGCTGGCAGCAGGGAAGCATTACTACCTCAGAAGGTTTAACAGGCGAACAGCAGGTTAGAAGCAATATTAACAGGATGCAGCGGGAAACAGAAAATATAGCTGCGGCAGCCAATCAGACAAATACGCAGATAAATTCGTATCACAATGTCGCGCATATATCAAACACCCTTGCTGCAATCGGCGGTTTGCAGGCTATTTTTAATCAGGAAGAACTTCAATCGGCCCAGAGGTATTATACAATTGCATATAACAGCCTGCAAAACAGTTTAAATGTCAGAAAGAGCGAAATGGAAAGAGGCAGCGCCTATCTTGAGGGAGAAAGACACACAACCGATGACGGGGAAGCAATTGTTTACTACTACCCGGCAGAAGCATTGGTGACACTGTCATCGATGATTTCTTCATCGGCAATTGATCTTCAAAATGCAAATACCATTTTAACCCAGTTCAGAAATGAACCGCAGCCGATAGCATCAAATGCGGAAATAACCAATCTTAATACCGGTTATCAGGCTGTTTATAACGAATTGCTTGCGCTTCGTAATCAGGGAGTTGCATCTGCGGAAATTGCGCGCACAAGATCGTCACAGGCAGAAGCTTACAGGCAGGAAGCGGAACGGCTCTACAGGGAAGCGCAGACTGCGTATCAAAGACAGGATTTCGATCTTGCGCGCGATCGTGTACAGCGCTCATCTGACAGGATTTACAATTCACTTGAAATACAGGCATCTGCCGTTTTACGCACAACATGGGATACCCAATTGCTGGATTTGGGGCAGGCTATTTCTCGCGCAGAAAACGAAATGATAATTGCAGAAGTGCGTAATCTTGTAAACAATGCGCGCACTTCGTACTTTGGCGGAAATTTCCAGCAGGCGCAGGATAATCTTATAAGAGCCAGAAGCCGCTGGAGAGTAACAAATGCAGATGACAATGATGAAGTTGAATATTGGCTGGGCATTATCCGCACCGCTTTATCGGCGCGTTCAGGCAGGTCAATTCCTCCCACAGCGCCGCTATTTGCGGAAATGAGCCAATTGCTGAGCCAGGCGCAAAGAAGTTTTGAAGAGGGAATGCGCCATATAAACGCAGGGCAGCGTATACTCGGTCTTGCAAAATTTGACGAAGCGCGGCAGATGACAAGGGAAGTGAGACTAATGTTTCCTCTCAATCAGCAAGCGGGTATTCTTGATCTAAGAATCGAGCAATTTTTGGACCCGGCTGCATTTAACACTTCGTTTGAACAGCGCATGAGAACGGCAATTGCAGGCACAAGACAGCGCTCCATTGAAGCTTATGCCGATCTTCAAAACCTGGCAGAAATAAATCCGCGCTACCCCAACCTTAGAGCTATTTTAATACAGGCAGAAATAGATATGGGTTTCCGTCCGCCGCCGCCGAACCCCGCAGATATAGCGCGTTCAAGAGAACTGACAGCTTCCGCCAGCAGAATTCTGGACGGAAATGTTACAGCCTTGTTTGAAACAGCGCTTGAAAATATAGAACAGGCAATTACATTAAATCCTGAAAATGCAGAGGCAACGCGCGTAAAGGACAGGCTGCTTAGCAGAATGAGTGTTCCTGCCGCCATCGTACTTACAAGCCAGGATGAGGAAATTTATCAAAGAGCAATACGGGAGCTGCAGGCAGGAAACAACCTTGTAGCGCGCGCGCTTGTGGAAAGGCTTATGGAGAATCCCAGAAACCGCAATATAACAAAACTGGTTGATTTACAACGAAGGATACAGTCGATATTATGAAAAAATTATTTCTGTTAACGCTTTTTTCTCTTCTGGCTTTATCCTCTGTTTTCGCGCAGTCAGCCGACTTTTTCTGGGAAGCGGCAGAACCATTTACGCCGCGTCAGGGAAAATTCCCTGTAAGCGCATATTCAGATAATTTTTCTGTTGCTGCATGGCAGGAATCCGCTCCCAACAGGGATCCGGGCATTGCAGCAGCGGGTATAATAAATATTTTTATGGCTGTTAAGGAAGGCGGAAACGACTGGCAGCAAAGAGGCATAGTCGCAGGCCCCTATGCTTTTTCCGGCACAGAGCCTTCTATCATCAATCTTGTAATTGATAATCGCGGAAGAATAATTATTGCCGCAGCAGCAGGCGGCACAGAAATACAGATATTAATCTCGCAGGACAGAGGACGAAGTTTTCAGCGCCAGACAATCAATACAGGCGGAGAAAATTCAGTTGCGCCCCGTATTTTTGTGCGCGCAGACGGAGGATATCTTCTCTTTGTAACAAGAGGTTCTACTCAGTCTCTGTCAATCTTTTATTCACGATCCAGCGATGGAATAAACTGGTCGCCTTTTGAATTTTTTACTCCGGAAAGCACTCTTGCGCTTAACTTCCTCCCGACCCATGCAAGCCTTGGAAGCAGGGATTTTGTGTTTTTTCAGTCACTTGTAATGGGAGCGGATGCCATAACAACTTTTCAGCTTTATTACAAAACCAGCAATGACGGCGGCAGAACATGGACAGAATCAAGGCGTTTCACTACTTTTAACGATCCTGTTCAGATAACAGCGGATCCCAATAGCTTTGACAATCAGCGTCCGCACGTAATAAGAAGCGGAGAAAATTTATTTATAGTTTGGGAACGGCGTCTTGCAAACCTGCCGCCTGGCATTTACGCTGCAACGATTAATGCAAACGGCAATATAGTCGGCGCTGTTGAACGGCTAAACAACACAGATGCTTACTGCAATAATCCAATTGCTTTTATTCACGGAAATGCTCCTGTTGTTGTCTGGTTTGATAACAGAAGCAGAAACAACAGAATCGTTCTTGCGCAGCGCAGGGATCTTTCATGGCAGAACCATCTGCTTTCCAGCGCGGCAATGGACGCTTCTTTCGCAAGACCTGTAATCAGCCATGACGGCGCTTATATTTTCTGGCAGACAACAGTACGGGATGCGGGACGTATTTTCGTACTTGCTCCGGATCATTCTGTGGACAGCCCGCGCCTTAGCGCAGTCAACTTTACTCCGGCAAGAGCCAACCGTTCGGAAAGAGCGCGTGTTTCATGGAACATTCCTGCGGATACTTCCGGGATTTACGGATTTTCATGGAGCTGGAGTCAGGATATAAACACAGTACCACCGGAACAGGTAATGATTTACAATATCGGCAACACTTCCAACCTTAACATGGAAAATACTGCCGACAGGGACGGACTGTGGTATTTCAGCGTCCGCGCGCAGGATTATGCGGGCAACTGGTCAGAGCCGGCAAGAATTTCATATTACAGAAAAACAATTCCACCGCCGCAGGTAACAATCCGCCAGCCTGAACTGGATAGCAATGGTTTTATGCTGTCCAATACATTTAATATGTTATGGGAACCGTCAACCGATCCGTTCATTGCCGGTTACACATGGAACCTTCAATACCTGGGAATGAACACTGCGGCAGCAAATGAAAGTTTCAGAATCATTTCTCCTCCGTCTGCCATCATGGGAGGAAACACTTTAGTTAATTATATAAATCAGGATAACGGACTTTGGGCTTTTACCGTTTCTGCAATTGATCAGGCAGGCAATATCGGACAGCCGTCCAGCCTGATCTTTAGAATGAACAAATTTATTCCCTACACTACAATCAGTTTTGTAGACGCACAGCAGGATGAGCAGGGAGAACTTACAATACGAATATTGGGGAGAGGCTTTTTAACTAACGGGCGGATAACTTCTGTAGTATTGGAACATGGCGACAGGCAGCAGGCGGCAGAAAGCTTTACAATTTTATCGGACAGGGAAATCGGCGGAATAAGATACGAAAATATTGAGGAAGGACGGCATCGTTTAAGGATAGAACATTCAACAAGAGGATGGTACACTGCCGCTCCGTTTATAACAACAATCAGAACAGGAACTGTAAAATTCGGAGATTATACACAGGAATGGAGACCTTCCTGGAATATACAAAGCAACGGAAAAATAACACTTAACCCGATTATGGCGCTTGCCGTTATACTGGCAATTTTCTGCATACTTGGATTAATTGCAATAATCAGGGGAATAAGCGAAGTTATCACAGAAAGCATGGCGGTCAAGCAGGAAGCGCTTGCAATCATTACAGGAGATTTTATGCCAATGGAAAAGAAACAGAAAATAGTAAAAATAGAAAAGAGAGGAAGGGGATTAAGTTATAAGCTTGCGTCTTTTACAATCGCCCTTGTTTTATTAATCGTTATAATGATCTCTATACCCATGTATTATTTTATGACCACCACACAGCGGGAAACTTTGCTTAAAAGCCTTCAGGAACGCTCAAAAGTTCTTCTGGAAGGACTTGCGTCCAGCGCAAGAACATATATGCCGATGGGAGAAAGAGGCGTTCTGGAAATGATGTATCTTCCGTCACAATCTGCCGCTCTTGAAGAGGCAAGCTATATAACAATTACAGGTTACGGCATAGGCTCTATACATACAGATCATGTATGGGCATCGAACGATCCGAACATTGATTCAAAAATTGACACAACCGAACTGCGCTCCGGCGTTTCCAGATTTAATGACAGCCTTTCCGATTATTTACAGGAGATCAGCATTGACCTGAACAGCCGCGCGCAGGTGCAGGCAAGAGAAGTTGCCCAGAGCATCAGGGATCTGACGCAGCAGGCGCAGACGATTCCATACGATGATGCGAACATGGAACGGCTCATGTACATTCAGGCAACAATAAATTCGCAGGAAGTAAAACTTACGGAAATACTTTCCGGTCTTACGGGAAACATCGGTTCTTACCCGGAATTTGATATCACCAGAACCATCAATAATAAAAACAGAACCTATATTTTCTACAAGCCGATTATGTACAGGCTGGGAGCAGACGATAATTTCTTCCGCGGCTTTGTATTGCTGGAAGTTAATCTGGATACGATTATAAGATCAATATTTTTGGGACAGATGACGCTCTTATTGACAATCGGCATTGTTGCATTGATAGCGATTGCCATCGGCGTTATCGGCGCAGTTATCCTTTCTGCCTTAATTGTCCGTCCAATCCGCACACTTGTCCGTCATATCGAAATGATCCGCGATACCGAAGACAAAACAAAACTTGCCGGAGTAGAAATTAAAATTCCTTCTCAGGATGAAATTGCGGTATTGGGCAGCACCATCAATGACATGACACATGGGCTTGCAAAAGCCGCTCTTGCCGCCTCCGATCTTTCAATCGGTAAAGAAATACAAAAGAAATTTATTCCGCTGGAGATGGACAATCAGGGTAATAAATTAACAACGGGATCCAACCAAACAAAAAACCTTACTTTCTTTGGTTATTACGAAGGCGCCAAAGGCGTATCGGGAGACTATTTTGATTACAGGGATTTGGACGGCCGCTACTATGCCATCATCAAATGCGACGTCGCCGGAAAAGGCATCCCTGCCGCTCTTATTATGATTCAGGTTGCAACGATGTTCCTGAACTATTTTAAACAATGGAAACCAAATGAAAAAGGAATGCACATAGAAGACGTGGTTTATCAGATAAACGACTTTATCGAAACGCTCGGATTTAAAGGCCGCTTTGCCGCATTTACCCTGTGTCTGTTTGACTCCGAAACAGGAATTGTCCGCTTCTGCAATGCCGGTGATAACATCATCAACCTTTACGATGCATCAGAAGGTAAAATTAAAACCATCACTCTTCCTACAACTCCCGCAACAGGCGTACTTCCCAACTTTATGATTGAATCAACAGGCGGTTACAAGGTGCAAACCGTTACCATCAACAAAGGTGATATACTTCTGCTCTACACCGACGGTATCGAAGAAGCAAAAAGAAGATTCCGCAATAAAGACTTTAAGGAAATAATCTGCACGGAAGGTCCCGTGGATACCCCGCACGAAAATCATCTTAGCGGACAAGCCGATGAAGAACTGTCGGCGGATCGCGTAAAGGATATAATTAACGCTGTAATGGCAAAGCAAATTTACACGCTTAAAAAATATCACAACCCGGAAGACACAGAAGATTTGCAGTTTGATTTTTCAACCTGCGAAGGTCAGGCGGAAGATGTAATTATGGCGATGGTATCGGTAGAAAAAATGTTCCGCTGCTATAAACCAAAAAATGCGGGCGAAAGTTCCCGTGTTTTGGTAGACAAAAAAGTGGACGAATTCCTTAAAAACCACTTTATCCAGTACAGGCGTTATTGTTCCCATACCCGGGAATACCCTGAAAATCCTGCGTATATGTATTATACTCATGTTATGGAAGATGAGCAGTACGACGATCTGACCATTTTAGGAATAAAACGAAAATAAACAAGGAGAAAATTATGACTTTTAGCGAAAGAATGAAAGAGCTGCTGGAACAAGGCTGGGCGGCATCAAAGGAATTTGCCATCAAAGCGGGCGAAAAAGCGCAGGATCTGGGGGAACGCGGTTTACTGATGTGGGACATCAAACAACTGGAAAACCAGGCGTCAAAACTCATATCCCGGCTTGGAAACGAGGCTTACAAAGCATTTACCGAGCGGATGCAAACATCAATTGAGCGCGATACGCTGGAAATCCGCACAATTTTGGAAGAAATATCGCTTGTAAAAGAGCAAATAGAACGCAAGGAATTTGAGTTAAAAAACCGAAAATAACCACTTGATTCATTATGGTTTTTTTTATAAATTAAAGAATAGGTTATTATTGGGCCGCTAGCTCAGTTGGCAGAGCATCGCCCTTTTAAGGCGGTGGTCGGTGGTTCGAATCCAGCGCGGCTCATACCCGTAAGTCTATATGGTATATAGACTTACGGGGAGAACTTCCCAACAAAAGGTGTTCTTATTTTTATAAGTTTACAAAGTGGCAGATAAAGTGGCAGAAAAACCCACTGTCAACGCTGGAATTACCTTGCGTTTTCAAAAAAAAGATTGACCTGTTCGTATAAACCAAGCCTGGGATAACGTTTAAAAAAGTGCCCAAAGATATCATCGCCGTCAAGGAAAATAATCTCTGTATAAGGGTTTGTTATTCTTGACCTGTGGGAATATACCGAAACTGAATTGGCAGGAATAACATCGTCGCTGGAACAATGTATAATTAATACCGGGATTTGGGCTTTGTTTATTCCGTCAATTGCGGTTAGTTTTGCGATGTCTCCGAATATCTGCCTTTCCAATGCCCAAACCTGCGGAGTAAGCAAATAATAAATGCCCCCTATCTCTGATACAACCTGATATTCCGAGACTTCCTGCGTACTGTTAAACGCGGCGAAACTGGCAACGGCATTTATCCGATAATCATAATTTAACACTGCGCAGGCAGAAAAGCCACCAAGACTGTAACCCGCCAGCATAACAGGCAAATCATTAAAAGCGCTTTTGCTGTTAATATAATCAAGCGCCGCTTTAAGATCTATGACTCCCTGAGACAAACCGCGCATGCTGTTTCCTTCGCTGCCGTCTACACCTGTGTTGTTGTAGGCAAATACCCGCCAGCCGTTATCAACAAAAAATGAAATTGCTATTTCGTATTCATCGGCATAAGATTGCAAGCCGTGTAAAATTACAACCAAACCTTTATCGTTATCGTTTCCGTAAACAAAACCCTGCAGTTTGCTGCTGCTTCCTCCCCAGCTGGAATAGAAATGCACTTCCTCGCGGGGATACCCTGCCGTCCAGGCACGCAGAAGATCATCGCCTTCTACCCTGTCAAAAACATCAGAAAATAATTCCAGCACTATAATTGTGCATCCGCAGACAGAAAGACATATAAAAAATATTGCAAAAATTATTTTTAGTGATTTCATTTTTTCTCCCTGTTGTAGGAAAAACCGGCATCCAGCATTAAGTTTATTCCAATTGGCCCCCACATTCCGCCTCGCATGTTATACACAATACCGGCGCCGGGCGTAAAAACAAATCCTCTTTTTGTTACAAACTGATACCCAACATTTGCTTTGGAAACAAAATAGAGATTTACATTTTCATTATAAAAAAGAGACAAGCCGATTTTTGCATCGATAAAAAGCCCATTTAATTTTTTACCTTTTGGTCCTATTGGAATATATTCAACTCCGCTTAATAATGAAATTTGAATACCCGGCAATACACCCCAGCCAAAATTAATATCAACTTGAACAGGTATACCAAGATTCGGCAGAATATACGGAGTCCATGTTATATAAATACCCGGAAGAGCGTTATGTAAATTTATAAAATTATCTGCAAGATTAAATCTGACTGTACCCGACGGTGATGTTTCACCAGCTGAACAAATTCCGGAAATAACAAACATCAGAATTAAAACAGATATTTTTTTCTTCATTCTGATGCTGTCACTAACTGCGCCATTACCCGCTTTAAAGTATTGCTCATGCTATAAGGCGGGTTGCGCCGGATTTCGCCGGAATTATTATTTGCCGCAGGATTGATTCCAGTATCCCAAAGCACAGGACAAATGCCGTAATCTATGCACATTTGAGTTACGGCTGTCATCCAGCGGATACGGCCTTCTTCGATTTTATTCTTTTTTGTCGCGCCGTATTCTCCCAAAATTACAGAGATGCCCTTGTCCAGAAAATTAACTTTTAGTTTTTCCATTTGAGCGGCAAGTTCGGCATTATCCGCAGCGGAGGTAGTTCTGTTTCCCCAATCGTTTCTGAAACCCCAGCTTGTGTTGGGATCTTCTGCAATGCAAAATTGAGGAGGAGTATAATAATGAACAGAAACAATTAGCTTATCTGCGATTGTATCCTGCGGCATTTTAAACAACGGGTCGCAGGTGGCATCAATATCTGTCCAATAACCTGCAATAAGTAGCGGACGGCTTGCGTTGATGCTGCCTGAGGCGCGAACGATGCTAACAAATGACTGGTTCAGCGCATTTAGTTTGCGGTATGCTTCCGGTTTTTGCGACTGATCCTGAGCCCAGCGGTTCCAGATATCATCAAAGCCAACCTCGTTCATCGATTCCAGAATTAATTTATCTGAAGCGTTTCTGAAACGCTGCGCAATTTGATTCCATACGGTTTCAAACTGATGAAGCGCTTCCGCCTCGTTAGTTGACATTTTTAATATCCAGCTTTTGTCGGAATGACCGCCGTCATGATGAAGATTCAAGATGCAGTACATATCCTCTTCCAGGATCCAGTTAACAACTTCTTCTACGCGATTCATCCATGCCGCATTGATTGTATATGCGGGAGCAGGACCGATGTTTTCCGCCCAGGTAACCGGCAAACGGATGGTTTTGTAACCATGCCCTTTTAACGCCTGAATAAAACCTTTGGTTATCCTGGGATTTCCCCAGCCGGTCTCCCCTGCAAGCCAGGTGTTGGTACCGATGCTGTCCAGAGTGTTGCCGATGTTTATACCGATGCCGAATCCGGGAAGAGCAAGAAGTTCAGCCGGATCATATTCCGGCATCTCACGCGGCGGCGGGCATGAAGCTGCCATAAGGGTAATAACAAGAACAATTGGAATAAATAAAAATAAAAGTTTTTCAGTCATGGTATACATTATACCACTAAATTACGTATCCCCGCAATAACTCTCTTGGCTTGCTTCCCTGTGCAGGACCTACTACCCCATTATGTTCCATTTCGTCAATAAGTCTTGCAGCGCGGTTAAATCCGATTTTCAATCTGCGCTGAATATAACTTGCGCTTGCCTTACCCTGCTGTATAACAATCTCCAGCGCTTTTTCATATAAAGGATCTCCGCCGTCAGAAAACAGCGACATGCTTGATTCTTCTTCCTCTTCAAAGAAAATTTCATCGTCAATATAATCCGGCTTGCCGAAAGTTTTAACATGTTCAACAACAGCTTCAACTTCTTCTTCGGAAACAAACGCTCCCTGCATACGGATGGGGAACGGATCAACAACGCCGGAGTAAAGCATATCGCCCTTTCCTAAAAGTTTTTCCGCGCCTACCATGTCGATTATGATGCGGCTGTCGGTTTTACTGGCTACCATGAATGCAATGCGGCTGGGGATGTTGGCTTTGATAAGCCCTGTTATCACGTCAATTGACGGACGCTGGGTAGCAAGCACAAGATGAATACCGACAGCGCGGCTCATTGCTGCCAATCTTGCCACAGTTGATTCGAGCTCTTTGCCTGTGGTTGTCATAAGGTCTGCAAATTCATCAATGACTACCACGATGTAAGGCAGATGCTCCTGCGCGATATTTTTATCTTTAATGCGCTTATTGTAGCTGCGGATGTCACGCACTCCCATTGAATCAAGGCAGGCATAACGCCTTTCCATTTCGTAGATGCAGTATTGAAGAGCCTGAAAAGCTTTTTTTGGCTCAGTTATAACCGGCGTTAATAAATGCGGAATATCGTTATACAATTTTAATTCAACAATTTTGGGATCGATAAGCATCAATCTGCATTCGGCAGGATGAAGCTGGTAAAGTATCGAAAGAATAATTGAATTAACACAGACGGATTTACCTGATCCTGTAGCGCCTGCAATTAAAAGATGAGGCATTTGAACAAGGTCGACTGTTTGCGCTTCGCCTGTAATATCTTTACCCATAACAACAGGGAGCTCCATTTTTTTATCCGACCGCAGTTCATCTTCGATAATTTCCTTAAAAGATACGATATTGCGCTTTGCATTGGGAACTTCGATGCCTACAGCGTGTTTTCCCGGAATAGGAGCTACAATTCGCACAGAAGATGCCGCAAGACGCAGAGCGATGTTATCAGCCAGTCCTACAATTTTGGAAAGTTTTACTCCGGGCGCAGGAAGAATCTCGAACATTGTAATTACAGGACCTTTTCTGATACCGGTAACTTCGGCTTGAATCCTGAATTCTTCGAGCGTTTCCTTTAACGCAATTGCAGCATCCTTGGTAGCCTGATCAATAATCCAGTATTCACCGTCAGGATATTCGTTCAATATATCAACAGGAACTTTGTATTTTTTAAAACGCGAACCGCTGTTTTTTCTTAGACGAACCTGTTCAGCGTGCGCAAGAGCAGCAGCTTCAGCTTCTTCCAGGGCGCGGGTTACGGCATCTTCGGGCAGATCGGGATTATCGGCTACTTCAGAAATTTCTTTTTGCAGAGGGGTCCCACCCTCAGGCTCTTCATTTATTTCTTCTATTGCCGTATCTTCTATTGTTTCTTCTATTAAATCGCTCTCTGAAACAATGTAAACAACAGGGGCTTCTATTTTCTCCTGCTGTTCAATTATCTCTTCCTCCGCCTGCTGTTCAGCCGGAGGAGGAAGAAAATTTACCTGTTTGGATAAATTGCTGTTTTCTTTGTTAAACAAAATATTTTTTAATATTTTCAGAAGAACCACTTCTATAACAGTAAGAAAAATAACAAGCATGCTAAATCCGGTTTTTCCTGTGAAGTTTAAAAAAGCAGATTGCAGCGACCGGGTCTCAAAATCACGAATAAAGGAAAACCCGATAGCAAGAGTTAAAAACGGCACAATAATACCGCTTAGAAAAAATATTCTGTCAGGACGCCACTTTGGGTCGGCAAGGATGAAAGCGGCAAAAGCAAAATGGGCAGGTATCAGAAGGGAAAGTATCCCAAAGGAATGCGCGAAAAATCTGCCGGCAGCAGACGGAAAAAGCCCTATTCCAAAAAGAGCGTTAAACAGTGAAAATCCCAGAAAAATACTGCAAAGCCCCAAAATAACAGCAATAACTACGGTTATTGTCCGGTGTTTAAAGGGTAAATCTGATGTAAATCTATGCTTAAAATCCGCAAAAAACGACAAGCTCACATTCCTCCGCTTCATTATCGGTTGATTCCATAGAAGACATTAATTCATTTTGGTGCACGCTATGGTAGCGCGGGCGTTTGCGATAAAAGCTTCTTTTGGCTGGTATTTTAAAAGAATTTCGCTGCCGTATTTTTGATAAAACAGATCGAGCATTTTATCTTCGCTGTAATTTTTATTTTTCATATTGATGATAAAATCATGGCAATCACGATTGGCGCTGAAAGCTTTATCAAAATATCCGTCTGCATCTTCCTGTTCCGCAATTCCGCGGTGCGGCAGCGCCAAAAACTTATAAGGTATCCGGCGGCATTTTTGGATAGAGTTGATCGTATCGCTGTAACTGGTCAGATAGCAGGGATACATCGATCCGTCCGGCATCAAAACACCCGGCGTCTCATTAAGGATAAGCAGTTCCAGCTCCGGAATAAAAAAGCAAAGCGAATCTCTTGTATGCCCCGGTGTTTCCAATACCGTTACCGACAGCCCGCCCAATGAAATACTGCTATCTTCGCTTACGATAATATCAGCTTTAAACACATCATCACTGTAAACAAAATCAAACGCGGCGCCTTCCCTCTTTGCGGCATTAACCGATAATTCACGGATAACCCTGCGAGGCGTATCCTTTAACAATACAGCAGCTCCTGCCTGTGATGTTACGACACGCGCATTGGGCCATGTTTTTATAAAAAACGGAAGCGCCCCGATATGGTCATAATGGGTATGCGTTAAAAATATATAATCCAAAGGCCTGCCTGCGAGGGCATTTTGCACGCTCTGTATTGTTTCTTGCGCACAAAATGCCATTCCGCAGTCAAAGATGGCAGTTTTTTCTTCTCCGATTAAAAGCTGACCTTCGCTTGAATTATGCATTATGCAGTTAAAATATCTGTGCATCAATTTTCTCCGCATTTATAATACATTAATTCAAAGAAAATGTCAGGCTCGTTTTGCCATAACCTTTAAAACAAACATCATAATAATTCCGGCAGCAGCGCAGCAGGAAGCGATTACAAATGCCGGGAACATAAGAGTAACATCATCTGCTGCAATATTTTTGAATGTCCCCGCAATCTGAGAAGAAATAATAGCGCCGGCGCCAAAACCCAGCAGCACAAATCCATAGTTCGTTGCCATGTGTTTCGCGCCGAAAGTGTCGGCTGTCAGCGACGGGAATGTGCTTATAAGCCCGCCGTAGAAAAACCCGATTAAGGCAATCAATACATAAATAAGGTAACCGTTTGCCGCTGTTACAAAAAGAGAAAGTATGGCGTTTCCGGTAAGCAGAATAATAATCGTATTTTTTCTTCCGATTTTATCTGAAATCAAACCCCAAAGCAGACGCCCGAGCGAATTAAACATGGAAATTGCAAGAACACCGATGGTAGCGGTTTCAACAAGCCCCTTTGATACCGCAATGGGTTTTGCGAAACCAATCATCATAAGTCCGCCCATACATGCAAGCATGTAAGAAAAAACTATAAAATAAAATTGAGGTTTCTTAAGCATTTCTGACGGCGTATAATCTTTTACGATTTTTACCGCAGAAGCGTTTGAAACAGCATATTTTGCCATGTATTCACCGGAAGGGTTTTTAAGAAAAATACTGCCTATGGAACAAACAACCAGAAATACAACACTAAGAACTATAAAAGTTTTTGGTTCCCCAAAACCTGCACCGCCAAAATGAATGATTGATCTTTCAACAATCGGCGTAAACACGACTCCGCCGAACCCAAGCGCAGAAACGATAATCCCTGTAACAAATCCTTTTTTATGCGGAAACCATTTTTGGGCGCAGGCAATTGTAGTGGAATAAGTAAACCCCATGCCAATACCGCCCATAACCCCGTAGGTAATCCATAACAGCCATGAATTGGCAGCCGTTACAAAAGAAGCGAGAAAAAAACCTGCGCTTAAAATAATACCGCCGATAAACACAACAAGGCGGGTAGAATACCTGACAGCCAATTTGCCGCCAAACACGCTTCCGATAGTCAGCGTGGCAAGCAGAAGAGAAAACGTAAGCCCTGCCGCTGCATTGTCGCCGCCGAAAATACTGTTAGCGACGCCTGTCTGAAAAACGCTCCAAATGTAAGCTATCCCGAGCGTTAGCTGAATAGCAATTGCCGCAAGCACAGGATAAAACCTGGCGCGGCTCGTCATTGTGTCCATAATGGACTCCTTTGATTAAAGCAAAAAAAAGCGCCCGCAGCAACCATTTTACCGATTGCCGCGAGCGCACGCTTTTGCCGCTTTTTAACAGTCTCAGCGTACCCTACCGACAACCGGTCGTGTAATAACGAGAATGTTAATAATAATTGCAACACGGTTGTTCAACACGGTAAACCTCCAAAACTGTATCCGAAATACTTCGGTCTTACAAACATATAAAAATTACGATGTTTTGTCAAGCACATAACAGCAAATAATTACCATTCTCCTGCCGGACCGCGTACAACACGGAAACCGATAGCCCAGTGAGCGGTATCGGGAGTGTCGCTGTTACGCACAACTGTCCTCACATTAGCCATTGTGTTACTCCATGCCCCGCCGCGCCTGATACGCTGGACACCGGCACTTATTGGAATATTACCAACTCTGGGATTTAAAGTATTAGCTGTCAGGTTTTTATATGCCTCAAGCGCGTCCCAGCACCATTCGCTGACATTTCCGCTCATGTCATATATACCCAGATTATTGGGGGTCATCATATTGACAGGATGAGTTCTGCCGGAACTATTGGTATTAAACCATGCAACAAGACTTGCATCATTGCTTCCTGAGTAGGTTAGGTATGGTCCCATGCCGCTTCCGCCCTTTGCCGCATATTCCCATTCAGCTTCGGTGGGCAGGCGGTAGCCGCTGGCAGTCCAGGTTACATTATTAATTGCTGCTAAAGATATAGAATTATAGTTAGTAACAGGCGCAGTAGGCGGTATTAAAGCAGCGTTTATATATTCTGCTTCATAAACTTCAGATAATCCATCTTGATCGGAAAGCAAATTACAATATCTAATCGCATCATACCATGACACTCTTTCTACCGGATTGGTATTTCCTTTTGTATTACTGGGATCAACCATTATTGTTCTCATAGTAACACCATCTTTATCAAGTAAACTAAGCGGGTCAGTTTCCATTAAATCCTTATATTCTTTTTGTGTTACAAGAGACCTGCTTATATAAAAACCATCCAAAGTTACTACGCGGGTCGGATAAGCGTGAAGGATCGCAGGGCTGCCAGATACACCGGACTCACCCATTATAAAACTTCCTCTTGGAACCCATATCATGCCGGGAACAGGAGGAACCCAGCTTGCATAGATATTTAAAACTGCAGAAGCGTCAGTATCGGTTGCGAAAAAATCAAGTTTATCTTCGTGAGCAGATATAATCCAGTCAAAATCCCATGGCGCAAGACCGCTTCTGAAACCCGAAGCGTTTACATCAACCGGTGCGCTATGCTGAGTTGTATGATATTCCCAACGGTAAAAAGACCAGCTTGTTGCTTCTGCAGGCAGAGGAGGCGGAGTCCTTTGCGGCATAAAAGGTTCGGTAACTTTATCACTCGGTCTTACATACTGGACATCGGGAACAGCAAGCATGGGAAAAGGCAAAGTGTACGTATCTGTAGGCGGAGATCCCAAATGAAATCTAATTTCATAGGTTGCATCTTCCCATTTTGCAAACAGAGTCATTGTTTTAGTAACAACATTAGTATCAAAGTTCCATTTTGTACCCCAATCGTCATCGTTATTGAGGCCGTTAATGGTATACCAGCCTTCTATAACTCTGCCGGGAGAACCGGAAATATTCGGCTTTATAACTCTTTCACCGTGCGTAACAGCCTGAGAACTTAAAGTGGGAGAACCTTCATTCGCATTAAGCGTTACGGTGTAAATATTGGGAACCCATTTTGCATAAAGGGTAAACGGATCTTTAAGCATTATTCCATGATCAGTCTCATCTACTTCATACAATTTTCTGGTAAAAAACCATTCATCGGTAAAAGCCAAACTTGTATACCAGCCGCCGAATGTATAACCATCTCTGGCAATCGGACCGGGGTCAATAATAACGCCGCCGCTATTGCCGTCCAGACCGGTAAAGATAGTAAAATTAACACGCGTAATTTCCATCGGCGGAATGCTTGGCCCCGGACGAGTTCCGCCATTCACCTGCAAATGTACAGTGCGGGTATAAAGGCTCCATCTGGCATAAAGAGTAATATCTGCAGAAACTTCATCATTTGTAAAATCCCATTTTCTTCCCCAACCGCCGGTCTCGCCTGTATCATGATCATTATGAGTACCGTTTTCCGTATACCAACCGACTAACCCATGCCCTGTTCCTGTCGGAATTACAGGAGGTTCGCTGACTTTGCAGCCGATAGCAATAATCTGATCTTTAATTTTTATAATATCACCATTTTGATTTTTTGGCTCCGCAAAAAACGCTTCGTAATTTTCTGTAAAAGAAACAGTAAATGTAACAAGGCTCCATTTGGCTGTAAGAGTAATAAAACCATCTTCATTCACATCGTCTTCCGGTTTTACTGTCCTTGTTTCAAAATCCCACAAAGTACCGCTTTCATCCATCCAGCCTGCAAAACCAAATTCTATACCTTTTCCAATAGCCCGAATTCTGGGAATATTGTTACCCCAGAGCACCCTTATTGGCAGCGGCATTGTTCCGTCATCCGTTATTCCGCCGTCTGTGTTAAAAACTACGATTGCAAAATTCTCACCGCTTTTTTCGACTTCATCATTTACGCAATCTCCGCTGCTTGTTCCATCGCCCCACCATGTTTCCATTATTGGGTTTTGACAAGTTAATAAATTTGCACATAATATTATGATTAAAACAAAAATAAATAGACTTCTTTTATTCTTCATATCTTCAGATTATAGTATAAATATGAATAAAGTCAATGAATGGGACTGGTAAATTACTCACACGCAGGCGGGGAATGGTAGAATTTCTCGAATTTTTGCTGTTTTCGAATGTTTTTACACATCCGCAAATTCCTTGCACACTCCATCATTCATTTAGGTACCCTAATTACAACGGTCGTTCCAACCCCGGATTCACCGGAGATTTCAAGCGTTCCGCCGCATTGATCTTTTAATCTTTGTCTGACATTTTCTATGCCTATATGTGTTTGTGAATCATCTTTTAAGTTTTCCGCATTATACCCCGCGCCGTCATCTGATACAGTCACAAGAAATTCATTTTCGGCTTCACTGATGGAAATTGTTATCGTGCCGCCGCCCTCTTTTTGGCCAATGCCGTGTTTTACCGCATTTTCTGCAATTGGCTGTATTGAAAGCGGAGGCAGCATAAAACCTGCGGCTTGAATATTAAAAACAACATTCAGCGCGTCCCTGTACATTGCCTTTTCCAGATCAAGATAACCTTTTACATGGTTTATTTCTTTTTCAACATCAATCAAACCTTTATCATTCAGCGATTCCATGTTGCTTCGCAGATATGCCGAAAAATCCACAGTCGCCTTTTTTGCTTTTTCCGGATCTTCATCGCAAAGCTGAGCGATTGCGGATAAAGCATTGTACAGAAAATGCGGCTGAATTTGCGATAGCATAATGGAGACCTTGCTTTTGGTCAGTTCCAGTTCTTTTTGCTTGATTTGCTGTGACAACTCGCTTTGAATGCTTCCGTAATAAATTAAAACAGCAAGCGTAATGGAAAAATTGATTAACGTTAATCTCCATAAAAACAGCTCAAATAAAATAGCCACTATTGGCAGAACTGCGTATGACAAAAGAGTTAAGAGTTCTCTTGTGCTTAAAAATTTGCTGTAAGATATAAGCAGACCTACACCGATAAGCATACAGCCAAACGAAAGAAACCGGCTGAACAGTAACCAATTGCTGAGTTCTCTTAGAACCATATAGTGGCTTAGATCTGTCATATTGAACATGGTAAAAGGCAATAAAATGACAGTGATTATGATATCGATAATACATAAAGCCGCCGCAATGTACGCAGCTATTTTGGCGCCTTTTGAAATCGATGTTTTCTCTTTAAGTATTGTTATTATCAATTCAATATAAAAAATCAATATAACGGGTCCAAAAAGAGGTATTAATATTATCAGCGCCTTCATCAAAATGGTATTTTCCAGAATAGCTTTGATGTTAAATATATTTTCTGTGATTATTACAAGCAAGCCTATAATATTTACAATAATAATACGGACAAAAATACGGCTGCGCTTTAATTTTATGTACTCGCTTGATGCTGCAAAAAACAGAATCAAAAGGCAAATAACAGTGTTTATAATATTTATTGTTATATCAATATAGTCTGCTGCATACATTGTTATTTCTCACCGTTTAGGATATTGCTAAAATTCCATTTTGACTTCTCTGCCCAGCTGTACTGAGTCATGTATTCACCTGCATAAGCGTTTACGCAAGCCGGGTCACCTTTCATAAACCGGTAACTGTCGCAGATTATTTTATCAGGTATGATTGCAATGCTATTGTGCCGTTTCAGTACAATATCGTCAGCTCCAGCCGCATTCAGCGTTTTAATTAAATCGCTGATTAGTTTACGCAAATACGCTTTTAAGTTTTCCGTATCCGGCTTTTCCTCCCACAATACAGCGCAAAGTTCGTTCATATTTACAGCCGCGCCATTCCGGTTTATTAAATACGCTAACAGTTCCTTCGTTTTACTGTAACTGAATTTTAAAGCAATGCCGTAAGAAAAAACATCAAAGTTCCCGAAGGTTTGCGCATACAAGCGCGCGGAGTTTTTTTGATTTGGCAGATGCCGTAAATTATTAATTTCCCGTTCTACGGCTTCTTTTGTAACCGGTTTTAAAATGTATCCGCTTGGATATAGCCCAAACGCTTCGGTTGAATATTTTGAGTAAGCCGTCACAAAAATTATATTGATTACAGGATTTAATTCTTTTAATTCCTTTGCCAAAGCAAGGCCGTTCATACCCCACATTTTAATGTCTAAAAACGCGATATCGCAAGGATTATCTTTAGCAAACGTCAGCAATTCCGATGGTTTGGAAAAAGCAAAAATTTGCGCCGATGACCGCGCCTCGGTAATTGAGCTGGTAAGTAATTTTAGAGCTGATTCATTGTCGTCGATAGCAAGTATTTTCACAATGTTAATTTTACATTGTTTTACAATATAATTCAAAGAAAATTATAAAAAATCTACTGCCCAAATTCCCCATTTGACAACTACTTGTGCGTATAGTATACATATACCGGATTGTCAACCTGCCTTTGGCGGGAACAGGTTCAACCACGTCTCCTTCAATGTTTCGTGTTTCACTGACGTGACATCAAACCTGAATATCCTAAATACAATTTGAATGCAAAAACCTATGGCTATAACGGAAATAACGGTTCCCAATCCTGCCATGCCGCCCAAAAGCCAGCCGAAAACTGTTACCAGCAATTCAATTATGCTGCGGCAAAGTCCTGCAGGTAATTTTGATTTCCGGGCGAATACAACCATCAAATTATCTCTTGGACCGGCGCCAAAACCTGATTTTATGTAAAAGTATGCGCCTATGGCGATAATAAAAAGACCCAGAATGAGTAATATGATTCCGATAATAAAATTTTCTGCCGTTGGAATTATATTCAGATGAATAAGAATGTCGATAAATAGTCCAATTAAGATTATATTGGAAATTGTACCAAGACCGAATTTTTCTTTTAAAAGAGTAACAATTATTACCAATATTAATCCAACAATAATTATAACAGCGCCTATGCTAAGTCCTGTTTTATTGGCAATTCCTGCATGAAAGACATCCCACGGAGTATATCCTATGTTCGCCTTTATGGTGACAGTTATTCCAAGCGCATAGAAAAAAAGACCTGCAATCATGCTTAAAAAGCGCAAAAGAAAAGATTTAAAATACATTTTATTTCTGAATATTATAATAAATCGGCAGTATTGACAAGATGCGGCAGAAAGGTATCTAATTACCTAAGTATGGATTTCAGGAAAAGAATTTTTATCCCTATGATCACGCTGGTTATCGTAGGCTGTATCGCGGTTTTTATAACCTCCGTAATTCTCTATAACAGGGAATTGTATGCCGCCATGCATGAAAAGAATAATGTCGCACAAATGGTAGTTGAGCATCAGATCGAAAACCTGAAAGAAAACGCGCGTATTGCAGCTACTGGAATGGCTGTAAATCATGATTTGATAGATGCGCTTGTTAATAAAGACCGGGAAAAAATAATTTATATAGCCAATGCTCTGCAAATAATGGCTCAAATCGATTATTGTACGATACTTGACAGCAATGGTAATGTTCTTACAAGAACTCACGAGCCAAATTTATTCAATGACAGCCTTGCGCATCTGCCTCATGTAGAACAGGCGCTGAACGGCAGAATTGAATCTTATGTCGCACAGGGCGTAACAATACGTCTTGGCGTTTATGCGGGCGCGCCTATATACGACAATAATATGAACATTGTGGGCGCGGTATCTTTGGGGTTTAGATTAAACAATCAGGAATTCGTCTATCAGTTAAAAAACCTTACAGGATGCGAAGTAACGGTTTTCCTGAATGATGAGCGTATTTCGTCAACTATTTTGAATGAAGACGGAACGTATATAATGGGAACAAAAGCGCCGGAAAACATAAGCGAAAAGGTCCTGGCAGGAGAATCATATATCGGCGAAATTAAACTTTTCGGCAGGGAACTGCTCACCAGATATGTCCCGCTATACGGCGCAAATGATGAAATTGTCGGAATGCTGCTTGTTGGATATTATACGGCAAAAGATAAAAACAAAATATTTATTTTTACCTTAAGCGGATTGCTGATAACACTGGCTGTGCTTGTAATTTGTATTTTTTTGGCAAGATATTTTTCCCGAAACCTTGACCAATGGCACATGCGGACGATGGAAGAAATCGAAGATGCAAACGAAAAACTTGGAGAAGCAGTTTCAGAAGCGCGCACTGCCAATGCTGCCAAGAGCATCTTTTTAGCGAACATGAGTCATGAAATAAGAACCCCCATGAACAGCATAATCGGGTTTTCGGAACCTGCGCAGTACGATGATATCCCCAGAAAAACAAGGGAATACCTTGGCAATATACAGGACAGCGCGGTTTGGCTTTTAAAAATCATCAATGATATTCTGGATATATCAAAAATTGAATCCGGAAAAATACAATTGGAAAAAATACCATTCGATTTAACAGATATTTTTTCGCACTGTCAGTCAGAAATTATCCCAAGGGCAAAAGAAAAAGGCATCCTGATATACTGTTATGCCGAACCGTCTATCGGCAAAAAAATGCTCGGTGATCCTGTAAGATTGCGTCAAATTATTACAAATCTGCTTTCCAACGCAGTAAAGTTTACAAACGTTGGAACTGTTAAATTACTGGCATCTGTTAAAGAAAAAAGCGAAAACAGCATTACAATTAATTTTGAAATTAAAGACAGCGGCATTGGAATGGATCCGGAGCAGATAACAAGGATATTTGAACCATTTATGCAGGCAGATGACAGTGTAACGCGAAGATTCGGAGGCACGGGACTTGGACTGTCCATAACAAAAAATATAATAGAAATAATGGGCGGCAAACTTCTCGTAGAAAGCGTGATTGGTGTCGGCAGCAAATTCAAATTCAGCCTTACTTTTGACCTGATTGATGACTCCTCCTATACACCTATCCAAAAATTTATGACTGACACTTATGAAAAGCCTAATTTTAAAGGCGAGATTCTTGTATGCGAAGACAACAGCTTAAATCAACAGGTAATAAACGATCATCTTTCCAGATTGGGGCTAAAAACTTTTACAGCATATAACGGCAGGATAGGAATCGATATAATAGAAAACCGCATAAAAAACGGTGAAAAACCTTTTGATTTAATTTTTATGGACATACATATGCCTGTTATGGACGGTTTGGATGCCGCATCCAAAATTTCCGCAATGGGTTTAAAAACGCCTATTGTTGCCTTAACTGCAAATGTAATGTCCAATGATCTGGAGCTATACAGAAACTGCGGAATGTCTGACTGTCTGGGTAAACCTTTTACATCACAGGAATTATGGAGATGCCTTATAAAATTCCTTCCCGTAGAAAGTTATTCCGCCATAGACAAGCATCGTCAGAACGCAGAAGAAGAAAAAATGCTGCTAAAACTAAAAATTAATTTTGTAAAAGAAAATCAAACCACTTATGATGATATAGTTAAAGCTGCAAAATTCGGCGATATAAAAGTAGCTCACAGACTGGCGCATACTTTAAAAAGCAATGCCGGGCAAATAGAAGCAAAGCAGCTGCAGGCAGCGGCAGCGGCGGTAGAAGCTATGCTCATGAAAGAAAACAGCCTGATTGATATGGATCTTATTCACATCCTTAAAGCCGAATTAAAAAAAGTTCTGGAGGAACTGGCGCCGCTGCTGACAGCCTTGTCTGCGAAAAAAGATACAAACAAAATTACTGATACAGATAAAATACGCGAAATTTTCGAAAAACTGGAACCTATGCTGAAAAACAAAGATACCGAATGTTTAAAAATGCTGGATGATATTAATTCCATAGAAGGAACAGATGAGCTGGCAAATCAGATAGAAGATTATAATTTTAAACTTGCGCTGGAGACATTTACAAAACTAAAACAGGAAATTATACCTAACTGATTAATTCCATTTCATTCCCGGCGGCATATTTGGCATTCCGGGAATGCTCCCGCCTTTTGCGCCTTTCGCCATCTTTTTCATCATGCCGCGCATTTTCTCGAACTTTTTCAAAAGACGCGCTACTTCTGCGACAGAAGTTCCTGAACCGCGGGCAATACGGCTGCGGCGCGGCGGTCCAATTATTAAATGATTGCTGCGCTCCTTAAGCGTCATTGAGCTTAAAATCGCTTCCTGCTGCTTTAGTTCCGCCTTGTTAATGTCGTCCTCGCTAATTTGTCCCTGCATTCCGGGAATCATTTCCAGCATCTTTTGCAGAGACCCCATCTTCTTCATGGCGCGAATTTGGCTTAACCAGTCATCCAGGGTGAAGTTTTCCTTCTCCATTTTTTTCTGGAGTTCCAGCGCTTCTTTATGATCTATTACTTCCTGCGCCTTTTCAACAAGAGAGACAACATCGCCCATACCAAGTATGCGCCCTGCAATTCTTTCTGGATGAAACGGCTCAAAATCTTCCGGCTTTTCTCCTGTACCTGTAAACTTAAGCGGCTTTCCTGTAACAGTTTTTAATGAGAGCGCGGCTCCTCCGCGTGTGTCAGAATCAAACTTGCTTAGGACAACTCCTGTTAAGCCGATTTTTTCATCAAAAGTTTTTGCAATGTCGGCAGCAGATTGCCCTGTCATTGCATCTGCAACAAGGAGCATTTCATCAGGGTTAGCCGCGTTTTTAAGACGGGACAGCTCCTGCATCATTGGTTCATCAATCTGCAAGCGGCCTGTGGTGTCGATAATGATCGTATCAATCAGATTTTGTTTTGCCCACAAAAAAGCGTTTTGATATACCTTAACGCTGTCCTTTGCACCCTCTTCGCGGTGGACGGGAATGCCTATCTGTCCGCCAAGAACCGCAAGCTGCTCCATTGCGGCAGGACGTACAAGGTCACAGGCAACAAGCAAAGGTTTGCGTCCGTCTTTTTTAAGACGCAATGCAAGTTTTGCCGCGCTGGTAGTTTTACCGGACCCCTGCAAACCAAGCATTAAAATGACAGATATTACATCGGGACCTTTTAATTTTAAAGAGCGGCTAGCAGGGTTTTCGTCTCCAAGAAAAGAAACAAGCTTATCATGGACAATTTTTATAAATTGCTGGCCGGGATCTACAGAACGAAGAACTTTCTCGCCTTTTGCTTCTTCGATTGTGGAATTTACAAAACGGCGCACAACGCGCAGGTTTACATCAGCTTCCAGCAAAGCCATTTTTATTGCTTCTACGGCATCTTCAATATTTTTTTCGCTAATTGACGCTTTTCCGGTAACAAAGCGCAAAGCATCGGTAATTTTTCCGGTTAGTTTTTCAAACATTTATTTTAAATCCCAATCAACAAGCAGGTTTCTGCAAAAATCCATCGGCTCCAGTTCACGATCCAGCATTTTGCTTAATCCAATGGATATCGGCATTTTTAATTTATGCTTTTCTGCAAGAATTCTTATATATTTTGCAGCAGCAACACCTTCGGGCAAATATCCAATTTCTCCGATATGCCCCAGAATATCATCAATATTTTTATAGGGTTCTATAATATTTTTTTCTATTATTTCCCTGCCAAAACGGCGGTTTCTTCCGTGCGCAGAACGGCAGGTAACATCCAAATCGCCTATTCCGGAAATAGAAGTGAATGTTTCAGGATGAGTTGCACCTAACGCTTTGCCGAGTATTTGTATTTCGTTTAACCCCGCTGCAAGAAGAAGAGATTCTGTGCCGTCGCCGAACATATCGGCTTTTCCGGAAGTTTTAAACGCGTCCAGTATTCCAAATGCAATGGCAATAACGTTTTTTGCCGCTGCCGCAACCTGAACTCCGCGGACATCAAGAGATGAATAAACCAAAAGCCTTGGGTTTTTTAATAAATCCCTGAAACGTATGGAATTTTTTGCGTTTTCACTTGCCGCAATCAGCCCCGTTATTCTGCCGCGCGATACTTCCTCTGCATGGCTGGGACCGGAAATATAAACAAGCGACTGGCGGAAAAATCCCGGCAGGTAATCTTCCATGGTTTCCACAATCATCCGGGGACCCTGCTCTGAGGGCAGAAAGCCCTTTGTAATAACTGCGATGATGGTTTTTCCATCCCGGATAGAGTTTACGGAAAGCGACTTTTTGAGCGTATCAAGAAGGAACAGGGACGGGACTGCATAAATAAGAAATTGCTTGCCTTCGGCAGCTTCCATAATATCGGAAGTCGCTTTTAATGTTTTTGGCAGTTCTACATCGGGTAAATACCTGGAATTCAGCCTATTATTGTTAATGTCATCTCTGGTATCCTCTTCGAAGCTCCAAATGAGAACATCCTTTCCTTTTTCGGCAATAACCTTTCCTATAGCCGTTCCCCATGCACCAGCCCCCAGGACCGCAATTTGAGCACTCATGCCTAATTATGGCGTTTTTTTGTTTTTTACTCAACATGTTCCTGTGGGGAGGCACTTGCACTGGAGTTCGTGACATGATAATCTTTAATTGTGAGGAATTTAGTCAAGCTAGTGCTTTTTTTTAGCCTAACTTTTATCATCATTTTCGCGGCAGTAACGAGTTTAAAGTTTCTGACTTTACGGGTTGAGTGGGCAAAAATTCTGCCTGCAAAACCGGAAACTACTCTTACATTGATAATAGCCGCCGCCCATTGGGCAATGTCGCTGACGCTGTTTTCATCAATACTTATAACATTAAATTATATAGTAAGAAAAAGATATTTTCCGTTAATATCGATAATTTTTGTAATGGGGCTGTCGTTTGCATTTTGTTTCGGCATTTCCTTTGCTTTGGAACAATGGAAATCTGTACCGCCTGCACAGGTTAGCGGAGTCCAGCTTGGAGAAAAAGGGTTGATCCTTTCTTCGGTTGTCCTCCTGGAAGGAACGGCAGACCCGCTTGGGCCCAGGGTAATGGCAATCCCGAATCAGCCGCTGGTTTTTCATGAATCTGCAGCGTCTGACCGTGGGCGCACAATGCTTCCGCCGGTTCCCTTTGGAGATGATACCCCATGGTTTTTGGAAAGCGTTGCAGTAGATATCAGAATTAATGCGCAGATGTTCCAGCGTAAATTCGCAGAAGGTTTTTTTCCGTATTTAATTTATTCAGGTTCCATAATCTTCCTGTTATGCTCCCTGGGCTTTGCAATAAAATTCAGCGTCTGGCCTCTTGCCAATCTTTTTCTTGCAACTCTTGCTTTCCGCGGTATTCTTGCGCTTGTAACATTTTTTAACACTCCGGAGATGCAGGAAATAATCGGTTCTTTCCTGGACAACAAGCTGCAGATTGATCTTGCCATCCCGATATTCTTCACAGGTGTCGGATTGCTGATTCATCTTTATTCATTTTTGGTTTATGCAGTAAAAAGGCGGGTTGACGATGACAATTAACCTGGAAAAACTGCGCTCCCCGCAGTTTATATTTATTATTTATGTGCTTGTATCCTCGCTTTTAATAATGATTTTCCGTTTTATTTTTCCGGGAACCGAAGCGCCTTTATTAATCTATTCCCGCAGCTGGCGTTTAATACAGGGTGTATTGGAAGTTTTTAATCTGTTTCCTGCTCTTGCTTTTTCTGCGCTGGTTATCCCTTTTGGACTTGCTGCGTTTGAAGAAAACTATCAAAGTTTTTCGGAAGTATTTTTTAAACGATTGATGGTTTCTGTAATAACCGCAATTTGCGCCGCGGTTGTTTACGGAATAATTTTCTTCTTTGCTATGCCTATGGTAAAAAATCAGGAAGAGAATTACAGGTTCAGCGGCGAATTGTATCAGCTTGCAAGAAAAAATGTTTATGAAAAAATAGATGCGGGAGAATGGCAGGATGCCGCCCAATTTTTAAAAATTTGCGATCGCATTTGGCACAACAACAAGGATTTAGCCGATGCCAAAGATAAAATTGCCATAAATCTTGAAGAACGGTATTTCGAAGAAACCGAAGAAAGGGCGCGCGCAAGAGCTGCATTACTAAGAAGCGGACGGCATTCGCAGCCCCAGTATATACAAACAGGATTTGCGTTATCTGAAGATCAGGAAATAGACGCTACCGAAGCTATTACCATGAGCAGAATTGCTTTTAATGACAAACGCTATTATGAAGCTCACTGGCTGGCAAACCTTGGAGCAAGACTTGCTCCGGAAGGCAGCGCGCAGCAAGCCGGTGCCGCAAGACTGGCAAGCGAATCCTGGAACATGATTGCATCCCAGGCGCCGAACCGCAGAGAAGAGCGGCTCCATGAACTTCACAACATGAAAATTGCCGGGTATCAGGCAATGAATGCGCAAAAATGGATAGAAGCATTTTACATTTTTCAGGAATTAATCACCCTTACTCCCGATGATCCCGATGTAACAAAATTTCTTGCAGCAAGCGAACAGGGCGCCATTAAAACCGCGTTTTTTATTGATGAGATTGATTTAACACTCGGAGAAATAATTAACGGCGCATTGTTCTCCCTGCCCGCCGGAAACGGAAGAACAGTAATGCGTTTTTCCACACTTACAGCATCTGAAGATGTTGCCTATGGCATGGGTCTCGAGTTTATGAGATTCGATGCGCTTAACAGGCTGAATGAAAACATAAGGGCAAATTACGCAAAAATTATTCCCTTTACAGTAAACGAAAAACATCAGCTGCTTATTCTGACCCATGCGCTGGATCGCAATAACGAGGAAAAAGGAGTTAGGGGCGAATGGCTGACAGGAAGGGAAAATGCAGGCGGAATACTGCTGGATATTAGTTATGAAGATTTTCTGCTTATCTCTCATGTAAGGCGCGGATTACCCAATCTTCAGGTTAATGAACTTTTAAACGCTTCCAGAAAACTGGAAACTGCAGGATATATTTCTCAGATTTTTCAGGCAGAAATTTTAAATCGTCTGGGAGCCGCGCTGTTTTTCCTTCCAATGGCTGTTTTTGTAATAATTGTTGCATGGCGTTACCGGGCAAAAACAAAGCCACGTTATCTTTTTATATTACTGCTGCCCATCCTGCCAATTATTTTTCATGGCTTTGTTTTCCTGTACAGGGCAGTTTTTAATACTTTGGGTATATGGTTAATTCTAAGTTTTGGTTTTTTACCTGCACTAATTATATTTATTGTTACTATTGCCTTGCTGCTGTTTGTCTCGCTTATTTCGCTTTCTGCCCAGCACGGTTAGAACTTTCCAAATCCAGAAGCTGCTGCTTTAATTCCAGCCCTCCGGCATAGCCGATTAATTTACCATTGCTGCCTATTACCCTGTGACACGGAACGATAATTGCTATTGGATTGCGGTTATTTGCCATTCCGACAGCGCGGCTTGCTTTTGGATTACCTGTCATTGCGGCAATTTCTCCGTAACTGCGGGTTTCACCGTAAGGTATCCTTTGAAGCGCTTTCCATATTTTCACCTGAAAATCCGTCCCCTGCAAAACAAGCGGAAGATCAAAAACCTTTCGCTTTCCGTTAAAATATTCTTCCAGCTGTTCAGCCGCTTTCTTAATTAAAGGAGTTTCGGCAAGCTCAAAATCCTGCTTGTTTTTCATTTTGCTTTTAATGGAGAAAACGCCGATCGACTTTAAGTCGCAGATAGCACCGTTGTCCTCTGCAATGAAAAGGTTACAAAATTTGCCTTTATAAATATGGTATTTTTTCATTTGATTAAGTGTAACACAATTATCTGTCTTTGGTTATATTGGTATAAGCAATTGTTAAATTGCATTACAATTTTTGGAGGTTAGGTTGTGAAAAAATTAGTGTTATTTTTGCTTATTGCAGCAATACTCACAGGCAGTGTTTTTGCCCAAAACAGGAGCAATCAGGGTAATCGTCAGCGGGAAAACAATAATGTAACAGTAAGCGGTACCTTAAAACTGGAAAGAGGTATTGTCGCCATTCAGGGTGAAGGCGATAATGTTCACTATGTTCCCATGCTGAATCGCTTTATCGGATTTATTAACGGACTGCGCGAAGGAGCAAATGTTTCTGTAGAGGGAACCCGATTCAGAAACTTTATCCAGCCGGTAAAAGTGACAATTGAAGGGCGGACATACGATTTTCCGGCAAACAGCAGCAGAACGCCTGCTTTTGGAAACAACACGCTGGATCGCCGGCAAAGGCAGGAGCTTAGTTCAAGGGGTAATCAGGGACAGAGACGTAATTTGAATCATCATAGCCCAAGGAACAAGCAGAGCAAGTGTAAATGCCGCTAGGCATCTGCCGCTAGGCATATGCCGTTCGAGACAAAAACCGCAGAGAATACGGTCCTCCGTGCCTCTGCGGTTTTAATTTAAAAACAAATGCTGGTCAATCATAAGAAATAATGTTATAATAATATCCAATATGAAATCTCCTATAAATACTCCTGCAGAAAATTCCTCCCTGCCGACAGACCAGGATTTGGTGCGTGCCGGAGCATTATTGGCGCGGGAGAAAAACTTTAAAGACCTTGTTAATACTTTTGTGGAGCAGGCTCAGGATATTTCAAGATCGGATCTTTGCGCATTTTATATCCTGCAAAACCCGCAGGAACGTAAAAGCGACCTTAAATTGATGTTTAAAAGGGGAAGGTATCCCGTCCCGGAAATAATCTCCGGCTCAAGCGAGCTTGTCCTTTTTATGCGCGAATGTCAGGAAGCCTTAATCTTTAACAATAAGACAATAACCTCCCCTGACCGTTCGCAGGCGGCGATGACCAGGTTTTTACAGGAAATCCTTATCAATCAGGAAATGAAGAGCGGAATGGCTCTTCCGATCGTAAGCCCGCCCCGCGAAATCGGCGTTTTATTTGCCGGATCCAAAAAGCAATGTTTTTTTAACCGCCACCGTTTTCACTTTATGGAATGTTATACAAAACTTGCAGCCGGAGCCATGCAAACTTCCCGCCTCTTTGATGAAACGCGGGAATCTTCCAAAAAAATCGACTCGCTTGAACGGTATCAGGAAAATGTCTTTAACTCCATGACAAACATGGTAGTAACGACAGACGCTCAAGGATTAATTTACTATTTTAACGAACCTGCAGCGCACGCCATGGGATTAAAAGAAGACGATCTTGGACGCAGCCTGGAAAATATTTTTAAAGGAGCGCTTTCTTCCAACACTTTAAAAAATATTTCCAATAGCCTGGAAGAAGGAAATGAAATACTTGGGCTGGAAGGCATCTACCGCAAGGGGGAAAAAGAACTGGATTATTCCCTGAATGTTTCTCCTCTTAAATCGCCGCGCGGCAAAAAAGAGGGGCTTACTCTTCTTTTTACAAACCAGACCCGCGAAAAAGAATTAAAAAACACCGTGCAGGCGGTAACAGAAGAAAGGCGAATAATCAAGGATATGTTCTGCCGTTATATGTCCAGTGATGTAATAGAAAACCTCATTGCGACTCCCGATAAAGTAAAGCTTGGAGGAGACAAAAGAGACGCTACCGTGTTTTTTGCCGATATACGCGGCTATACAAGTTTTTCGGAAAGCCGTGAACCGGAAGCAATTGTAGAAATCCTGAACGAATACTTCAGCGAAGCCGTAGAAAATGTAATGAAATACAAAGGCTACATTGACAAATTTATAGGCGACTGCATAATGGCTGTATGGGGCGTTCCCATGCTGCCGGAAAAAGACGATGCTTTTAACGCTGTTAACTGCGCTCTTGCCATTCAGGAAATGGTAAGGTCTACAAAAAGAAAGTTTTTCCGCAATGTCGCATCACGCTTGCGCGTAGGAATAGGAATCAATACAGGTCCGCTTGTTGCCGGAAATCTTGGCAGCATGCAGCGAATGGATTATTCGGTTATCGGCGACACAGTCAATCTTGCAGCCCGGCTTGAAGGCGTTGCAGGACCGGACGAAGTTATTATTTCCCAGTCAACGCGGAATCAGCTGGGAGATCTTTTCCGTTTCGAAGAAAGACCTGCAGTCAAGGTGAAAGGCAAGGAAAAAGCCATAAAAATATATAATGTAATTGGAACAAAATAAAAAGAGAGGTGTACAATGATTAATTTTATAAATTCGCTGCTGGGATTTGATGTTCCGGTTTGGGCTTATATCGCGGCTGCCGGATTACTGCTTCTTATAGCGCTTTTTTTAAACTGGCTGATACATACCAGAATTTTCATGTTTCGTCTGCGCAGAATCATTAACGCAAAAAACGATGCTGAAACAGCAGAAGCCAAAAATATATTCGAAAAACATTACCCGGCAAACAAGCTCAGCAGGTCAGATTTAAAGCGTATACTTTTATACTGCCCGCGCTTTTATCTTTTTAAGGCATTCATTGCGGCAGGACGCTACCCTCAGCTGCAGAAAGTTTTTAATAACTGGATGTTAAACGAAGGCAAAGAAAAAGTAATTCGTCTGCTGGCAGAAACATGCAGAGGCGAAGAATTTGATTCTGCTTACGGAAAATGCCTTCTGGAAAATAATGATGATGCCGGTACTCTGCTACGTGAATTAACGGGAGAGCCCGAATGGTTTGCCCGTTATTTTGCATACAAAATTCTGCTTTTGGACAGGGAAACGTTAACAGAGAGAAGCATGGAAGACGGCATCAATGACCCGCATCCGCTTATAAGAAAAATACTTACAGAAAACATATCTTTTGATTCGGAAAAAACATGGGTAATTCTGTGGGATAAATTAATTCATGACCCGGTGTATGAAGTACGCGAAACAGCGCGCAAACGCATTACAAAAGAATATATGGATCGCTACTGTCCAAAAGACGCGGCTTTAAACGAAGAGGAAACTGTGCGTGTACTGGAACTGCTTGATCCTGACTGCCAGGAAGACAGAACTTTTGCTATGCTTTCGCTGGAAAGCGGCGACAAGGCTTTTTGTTATCCTTCAGCGGTATTTCTGGAAAAATGCGGCGTGCTTGCCTCGCTAATTGCAAAAATCACTCTGGATGATATTACGTCTCTGGAACACACTACCTCTCTCCTGAAAAAAGCGCTGGATGTAAATGTTTCCGGCTTTTTAAAAGATTACCCCACAGGTGACGGCGCTCCCCTCCTCTCTGCCGCGCGGCTTCTTGCCGCAACCGGCACCACTTATGAGCATATTTGCTATCTGGAAAAAAAAGTTTTCGCTTTTTTTGGCGGCAAAAAACCAGACCCATCAACTGCAGAAATCTATACAAAGACTCTTGAAGCTGTTATCGCCAACGGTAACAATAAAGCTTTTGAAATTCTCACAGAAGAATTGTACCGCAGGGAAACAGATCCTGTTTACCTTAATCTTATTCTTCCGCAAATATCAAATAAAACAGAAACTATATTTGCTCCTATTCTTTTCCGCTACCTGGAAAACGCCGCGTTTCCGGCGCGGGAAGAACTTGTAAAACTTCTTGGAACCTTCAGTCCCGATGTCATTTTACCAAAAGTATTTAATATACTAAACGGCAGCCGCGCAGATAATCCCCATATCGTAAGAATCTCTGCCTTAAAAATACTCGGACGGATGCATTTGCCGTTCTGTCTAATGAGAATACTGGAAAGCCTGCCGACATTAACAACAGAAGAAACCGATGAGTTTGCGCGCCTGATTGCAGATTATCCGCAGGAAATGTTCGAAGAAAAAACAAGAATACTGCTCGCTACTCCCGATGCGCGGATACGCGCGTCTTTATTTACCATTCTTCCCATAACTAAAAATGATTCCTTTATGAAGGAAATCAGGTCTTCCTTAAAAGACGTAGATCCTGATGTTAGAATTGCTGCCATAAAAGCGCTTTTGGGTTTTGGAGAAATAAAACTTCTTAATCAGGAAACATCGATGTTACACGATCCTGTGGAAAGGGTGCGTCTTGCCGCCGCAGAAGTTATCGCAAAGCACGGCAATGCCTCCGCAATGGAAATATTAAAAACTATCACAGCCAACCCTAACGAAACCGATGTTGTTAGGCTAAGTGTTATCGCAGGATTGGGTCAGGCTTCCGGCGCAGAAGGTATTTCAATTCTGGTAAGCGTCCTGGATTCATTTGAAGATTTCCGTATCCATGCGGAAAAAGCTCTTGCAATGAGAACAACAAGGCGCGACATAACCCAGTTAATCGAAATCTTCAAAGATGCAGAACCTCATCTTAGAGAAAAATTAATCCCGGTTTTTAAAGCGCAGGGCAAAAAAGCCGAGCCGCAGATACTGGAAATTTTAAAAGACGATGTTTCATCTTTTAAACCCTATCTTGTAAAAATACTGGAAGAAACAGGTTATATTGACGAAACAAAACGCAGGCTTTCCAAAAGAAATGTAGAAATAAGACGAGAAGCCGCCATGCTGCTTTCGCTTCTTGATACTTTGCCTGCTTTCCGCGGACTTGTTCTTGCCGCAAAAGATCCGGATCAGGAAGTGCGTGTTTGCGTAGTTAAAGCGCTGGAAAAACTAAAAAATGATAAGGGTACCTCTCCAAGCCGCGATATTCTGGAAAAATTAAAAGATGATCCGGACAGCCGTATTCGCAAATATACCTACTGGGCATTGGAAAGACTGGATTCACTTTCAATGGAATAAAATGGCTCCTTCTATACTGTTGGTTTTTGCTGCCGGTTTACTCTCATTTTTTTCCCCATGCGTACTGCCGCTGATTCCGTCATACCTCAGCATTCTTGGCGGAGGAATACCATCCCTGGAACATACCGATAAAAAACGTTTTGTTCTGGTTGTTACTACCCTCTTCTTTATTCTTGGGTTTACCGTAGTTTTCATTATCTTTAGTATTATTATCTCTGCTACTGTTTTACTGATGGGAGGAGCTGGAAAATATATTCAAATAATCGCAGGAATAATTATAATAGTTCTTGGTATAAATTATATTTTTGATTTTCTTGCAATTCTTAACTATGAAAAACGTCTCCAAACTGCCAGACCGCGCAGTTTAATCGGCGCGTTTCTTGCCGGAGCCGCTTTTGGCGCCGGATGGACTCCCTGCATTGGTCCTATTCTTGCCGGTGTATTATTTCTCGCAGGTCAAACCGGCAAAACAGGAATTGCCGCTTTATATCTTGCAATTTACTCTCTTGGGCTCGGGCTCCCCTTTCTCCTTGCGGCATTATTTTTTGACCGTTACCTTGTCCCGGCTAAATGGTTTCGTGAAAAACTGCCCTTAATAAAAAAAATCAGCGGCTGTGTGCTCATCATTATCGGCGTACTTATTTTAACAAACCGTTTTTCCATGCTTAACAGCGCTCTTTTAAGCTGGCAGTTTCAATATATTGACTGCGCGGCGGATAAAGCTCTCCCTTTCAGATTATTCGCCGATTGGCTGAAACTTATCAATATATAATCTTTAACCGTATTTATGCGCAGATGCTATATCTTCAGAAGTAATGCTCAATTTCCCGTTTGCCTTGCGGGATGCTATTATTCTTAAGTATTCAAAATACTGTTTATCCATTACCGCTATATGCGTTAAAACCCATTCTTTAAGAAACTTGGTAAAAGAATATAAAGATACCCGTTTTCCGTATCTGTAATCGCGTATATTTTCCACTACGGCAAGTACAAAACAATCATGTTTCTTTTTATGTTCTGCGTACCCATTAAAATTGGTTGCAAGCATTATTTTTTCTTCTGTTGCAAAATGCACCTTTATATAATCTACCGCTTCTTTAATGACTCTGTTAAAATAATTATTTTCCTGTATATTGTTTCCGGTTACATGGTTAAACATTTCGTTAACCAGTTTCACTAATCCTTTGTGCTGCTCATCTATCAGATTTATACCGCATGCAAATTTTGAAGACCAGCTTATTAATTCATTTGAGTATCTCATGGTTTCCTCCTATGTTTATATTTAGAATATAAGCATTTTTATTGCTGCCGGGTATAAAAATTTACTGTTTTTTGGAATAATTTTTTACCACAAACCGCACGAACGGACACGAACGGGGGAAGAGGTTCTCTCTGTTATTTTAATTGTTTTTTATACTCTAGTATTTTTAAACAATCATTTAAATGTTTTTTGCTTCCTACTGATAATATTACCGGCATTAGTTTTCCTGTTTGTTTTGTATTTTTTGCCGTATTTTTTATTTGTTCATCTATTTTTAATTCATAAAAGCCGCTTATTGTTTTTTCTGTAAAAAATACTGTTACTTTAAAACCTGTGTCCCATATCGAGATCCAGCATAGATTTTTCTTTTTATTTAATAATTTCCCAAGCCAGCTTTTTCCGTCATTGTAATAATTCCATTCTATTATTAGATTTTGCTCTTTTAATTTATCTGTAAATTCCATGAATAAATCATGTTTTTTCCCTAATGCTTCTTCTAATGTGTTTTTGTTTGGTTTTATTTTTGGGTCTTTTAGTAATTGGTTTTCCATGTTTATACTTTATTATGTTTATCTTGATAATGTCAATACAGGTTTTACCACGAACAGAGATTCTGCCACGAACCACAAAGACACGGAAAAGAGAGAAGATTTTTTTACCACGAACCACACGAACGGGCACGAACGGGGGGAAAGTGGGAGAGTTTACCAAGGCGTCCCCTAATATTTTTTATTTTTACCGCCAAAAGGCGGTAAAAATAAAATGTTAAAAAGCCCGGACAGCACGGACACTAACTTCGACGTCCCAGTCGTAGTACTGAGCGCCAGTGCTGAAATTCTGATTCCACACGTAATAACTAATGTACTGCGACGAAGACCAGAAAACTCTCCATTCTGACCCCATACCAACATTATCTTTACTTAAATAAAGTTCATTAAGTTCTTCCATACTCGGAAGGAACCAATCGCTCTTACCTCCTCCATTGTAATTCAGGCATACTGAAGCCGCTGGCGCATTCATTAACGCTGTGTTTCTTCTCCCTGCGCCAATACCATTTAAAGTAGCTACATACTCGCTTGTTGACCATTGATAATCTCCGGCAAAATTTTCAGGCGCGGCTTCAAGATAGTAAGCTGTATAAGAAACAAAATAGCCTGTGTCACCGGGGGCTCCATAACCTTGTACAGTAAAGCCGTGTGTCCTGCCGTCCAGGCCGTCTGCGACATAGAAAATTCTACCGCCGCCGGGACCTACATCACCAATCGCGCGAATTGTATATGGCTGCTCTCTATCTACTCCGCAGATTGAACAAATTCCAGATGCAACACCGGCGGTTAACGTTGCGAAGTCAGGGGGAGTAATTATTATTCCGTTTATAATATCATGATGTGCCAATACTATCGGCGCCGCTTTCTCACCACAGCCTTCATGGGTACATGTACCTGGTATGCTGTCTTCATTACAAGTAGCGGGTATTGTTGGAGAGAAAGCGTGTTCAAACGCTGGTACTACCGGGGTAGGATCCATTAAACCACAGCTTTCATTGATACAAGTTCCTGGTTCACTATCTGTTGTACAGGTTGCTGGTATTATTGTCGGGTAGTCATGTTCCAATACAGTTATTTCAAATTCTGCGATTCTGCCGGCAAAGTCAACGACATAGATTGTTTTAGTTCCGGTTTCCGCTGTAATGTCAGTGCTGCCGTTAGCTAATAATCCCTCATTCCATACAAGGACGTAATTTGCAGCAGGGATAGGGATAAGAATGTTTCCAAATATAAAATTTACTATCAAACCTGCATTGTTAAATGCTATATCTTTGCAATATGTTGTTCTGGTTGGCTCAGTTATAGATAACTGGCTTTGTCCTATCGTTTCGGGTGTTGCCGGTATGCCGGTGCAGTTTTCGTTGCATTCATTGGGAGTGCCGCCAATATGCCAGAAGCCGTCAATGCAAATCCAGGGAGTGGCGCCGGATTGTCCTTGTTCGCCCTGCTCGCCCTGTATACCTTGCTCTCCATCCAAACCCATAGGACCTTCGCAGGCAGAAAAAATAATACATAAAATTCCAATTAAAATAGCTGTTTTTTTCATGAAGACGCTCCTTATTATTTCTATACAATATTTTACTATACTTTTTCTAAATTTTCAACAATTTTTTTTGGGCAACTATAATGAAGAGTTTTTACCGCAAACCGTCTGGAAACTTCGTTGGCAAAACACGAATGAGCACGAACGAGGGGGAAGAGTGGGAGAGGTTCTCGCGGGGGCGTACCATCCTTGACAGATACTTTTTTAATATGATACGATTCAAAAAGGTATTTAATTATGAAAACTGTTTTAAAAAACAAAATATCGTTTTCTCAAAATTTTGAGATTTTTAAAAGTAGTATCTGCCATGACTTAAAAAATATGGGAGATTTAAAATTTTTAATATCAGTTTTGAAAAAAAATAACATAAAAAAATATTATAATAAAGAAATGTATTATGAATGTTTTTATCTTTTAGCTATGTTAGACTATATTTCCCGTGAAAATAATATACCTTTATGTGTTGAATATGATTATATTCGTAAGTATAAGTTAGAAAACCCTGTTTTCCCATTAAGCGTTAAAGCAATGTGTTTAGCATTGAATAATAACGAACCAAAAGAAAGAAGCATAAAAGAATGTATACCGGAATTCAAACATTTTAATATTATAGAAGCGGATGTTAGAAATGTTTGCTAATGAAAGAAATGGTAAAATAACTAAAGATAATGTTGATTTTTATTTAAAAGAATTTTCAAAAGTATTTAAAAAGTTAAATGGTTCAAAAATGCCTGCTGAAATTATTTTAATCGGAGGTGCATCTGTATTGGTTAATTATAATTTTAGAAATTCTACAGGAGATATTGATGCAATTATAAAATCATCTTCTGTTGTAAAAGAAGCAATACAAATAATAAAAGATCGATATAATTTACCAAATGACTGGTTAAATACTGATTTTGAAAAAAGTCCGTTATATTCTCCAAAATTACGGGAAATATCCAGGCACTATAAAACTTTATCTAAAATATTAGAAATAAGAACTGTTGATGCTGAATATCTTGTTGCAATGAAACTTATGGCAGGACGTTTATATAAACATGATCTATCAGATATTGTTGGTATTTTTTGGGAACAACAGAAAAACAACAAGCCTTTAAAAAAAGAAAATATAGAAAATGCTGTAAATTATCTATATGGGAGTATGAATAATCTGCCCAAAGATTCTGTAATTTTTATAGAAAATGTTCTGGCATGCAATAATATTGAAAACATGTTTTATCAAATTGTATATGATGAAAATAATGCAAAAAATATTCTTGACAATTTTACAGCTGATTACCCTAATGTTATTAACAAAGATAATATTAATAACATTTTGAAAAAGCTCATTGAAAATGATAATGTTTGATTCTGATTAAATTTTTCACTATTGCTGTCTTGTACATTGTGCCTTTACTTACTGAGTTTAAGCGCAAGTCTATTCTGGCTTTCGCTCTGGTATCTTTGAGATTATCGTACCAATTCTGGTAATAGTCTGTATTTTTAATTCTGTACATATTTTTAGCGTAGCCTAAAAGCTACATTCTATCAAGAGTTTATTTGAAAGTCAGATAGGTTTCTGCCACCAGAACGCACAGGGGAAGAGGGAAGAGATTCTACCACGAACCACACGAACGGGCACGAACGGGGGGAAAGTGGGAGAGGTTCTCGCGGGGGCGCAGAGACGCGGAGGGCGCGGAGGGATTGTTTGATTTTTTTTATTTTTTCCCAAGAAATATTTGATGTGGCTCGAAGATTTCTGGTTTTAATGTAAGATATCGCACCACTGCTCTGCGAGAGTATTCCCAGAAATAGCGGCAATCGCCCGAAAGTATTTATTCTACATTATATTTTAAAAGACCTTCATAATTTCTATTATTTCTTGTCCCAAATATTTGTAATTCATTTATCCCGGAAGGAATCTCAAATTCTAATTCAAACACTCCGCTATTATTTCTTTCAAAAAAAGTGAATTGTCCGTCAATTATAATTGCAAATCTCTGAAAATCTCTGGATTCAATAAGGAATTTTTCTACAGCACCTGATTTTAAAACCCCATTAATTGGTGAAATTAGGTTGGTATTAGATACTCCCTGAAAAGTCGTATATGTATCTGGAAATCTTCTAATATAATTGGTTCTAAAACCTGAATAACCGGCAGATGTCCTTAAATTAAAATCCAGAACAGGCTCTAACATTTCAAGAGACAATTCAACAAGCGGGTGTATCTTAATTACGGCATTATTCCTTGCTGTATCAAATTGATCTTCAATAAAGTAGTAATTTCCGTTTTCTTGAACTTTAAAGTATGAATTAATAAACAATTCTTTTTCTCTTTCTGTGATTCTTCTGCTTTGCAATAATCCTTCCAATAAAGGAATAATTCTCTGCTCATATAAACTTGTTGCAATTCTGTCCTGTATTCTCCTTTCATTATTTAACCTGGCAAATATAAAACCTTTATATGCCCGATTATCCGGAACATCAAAAATAAAAGAAACTGTATTTCCGGTTTTTCCTTGCCATGTGGCTCCATCAATGTTTTGTTGCTGCGGTGTTCTTAATGTACTGTTTAATTGTACATTGTTATTGTTACTTATTAACTCAACAATAAAACCGCCTTCATTAACAGAATTATTATATTTAGGAAATTCGTTTTTAAGTCCAAGCTGATATCTAAAGAAAGCGCCGGAAATATAAGGTTCTTCCGTAAATTGCTCTTTAGTAATTATTGGAGCAAAAAATTGATGCTTATTATTAAGCGGTAAATGAGAATATAAAAACGCTCTTGAGTCTAAAAACAAATAATCTGTTGAATATTTTTTTATAAATGTTCTTTGATCTACATGACCGGCATTCCAGGTAACATCTATTAAATACCATTTGTTGTTTATCTTTACAGCATTCCAATCATGATCAGGACGAGACCCTATACTACCGGTATATCCTAACCCTTTCGAGAAGCCGCTTATTCCGATTGATTCAATTGACGCTAACCTGCACATTTGATTAAATAAATTTGTATATCCGGAACATACAGCTCTTTTTATCCTCAAAACGGAAACATAATCCTGCCTCCTGTTTGCCCTATTAAAAGCCGTATCTACATCATAAGCTATATTGTCACATATCCAATCATTGATTGTTTTTGCCCTTTGAAATTGATCGCTGATACCTGTCGTTAATCTTGTTACAACATCTGGCAAATATCTTTCAGGATCCTTAAAAACATTTTCCATTAGTTCATTTCCAACATTTCTAACCCTGGAATCCATTCTATTCGTTCGATATCTTACAGTCGCAGAATCGTTTGTTGTGTATCTTCTAATTGCCTGATTTACGCTGGTTAACAATCTTTGATCTTTACCATCCGGATTGTTAACAAAGTTATATAAAGTTTCGATATCTCCTTCGCTTATGGCTCTGTTTATTGCATCAGAATCCTGAGAATATGCATTATTTATCATAACAATAAAAAATACAAAAATTATTAGATTTTTTTTCATAGCTTTCTCCTTTAACAAATTCTGCTTATATTTCCATTATACACCATAAAAACGTCTTTATAATTTCGGTAATACCGATATTTCATGCTATCACTTGTTTGAAAAACAGTCAAGCTATTAACATAATTATTCGGTATAAGACTGAATTTATAGAGATATTTACATGAAAGAACAAGAATTAAGGGGTATTTTGAGCAGCAATATCAAACGTTGCCGGCTTCGGGATAACCTGTCCCAGATGGCTCTAGCCGAAAAACTGGAAATTTCGACAAATTTCTTAAGCGATATTGAACGCTGTAAGGCATGGGTTTCCCCGGATACCCTTGTAAAGCTTGCTGCCGCATTGAATATAGAACCCTATGAGCTTTTAAAGCCAGATGCGCTTTTAACTATCAAGGAAAAAGACGTTTTAAAACAATATGCCAATGAAAATATGAAAGCCGTTTTAACCGTTTTAAACCAGCTAAAGGATTTTTAACTCAAAATCCCCCTCCCCAACTATACTTTTCGCACCCCTTCTACTATACTTTTCGCAAGCCCTCTACTATACTTTTCGCAGGACTTGTATTATACTTATTGCATGGCTGATGAATATAAAAGATGGCAGGCTGGGTGTGTTAAGGAAGCGCTGAAATTGCGGCGTATTGTGGTTGTTTCCGGTGCCAGGCAGACAGGTAAAACTACGCTTTTGCAGCAGGTTATTTCCAAGACGGACGATTATCGATCTCTGGATGAAACTGATATATTGGATTTTGCATTGCAGGATCCTAATGGATTTGTCAGAAATAAAGCCGGTACAATGGTTATTGATGAAATCCAGAAAGCGCCTAAACTCATTCCGGAAATAAAACTGGTTGTTGATAAAAATAACAGGGCGGGACAGTTTTTGCTTACAGGTTCCGCCAATATTCTTACCCTACCGGCTATTTCAGACAGCCTTGCAGGGCGGGTTAAATATATGCGTTTGCACCAGTTAACTGTCGGGGAAACGCTCCATAAAAAGCCTGTTTTTTTGACTCGTGCGTTTAATCGGGATTTTCCGGACAGGATAACAGGATACAATAAGGAAGCCATTATCGACCTTGCTTTTCGCGGCGGTTATCCCGAAGCAGTTGCGCTTAAAACTATACGGCACAGAAAAGACTGGCATAAAGATTATTTGCAGGCGATAGTTGAACGTGATTTAAAAGATATTTCCAATATCCGCAGAAAAGATGATTTGCAGGATTTAATCGGTATTTTGGCTTCATGGTCTGCAAAGTTTATGGAAGTTTCAAAAATAACAACGGCTATGTCCATAAATAAAATAACGCTTGATAGTTATATCAACACGCTTGTTTCAATGTTTATGTTTGAAAAAGTATCTCCCTGGCTAAAAACAGATTATGAACGTGTTGGAAAAAGAGCAAAGTTCTATGCAGCAGATACCGGGATTATGACATCTGTGCTTGGCTGGAATCCTAAAGAGGTTTTTATGAATCAGGATCGATCCGGTAAATTGATAGAAACATTTGTTTTTCAGGAATTGGCGACTCTTGTCGATCTTGACAATCAATATACGCTTTATCAGTATCGTGACAGAACAGATAAAGAAATTGATTTTATTATCGAACGCGAAGACGGGGCGATACTTGGTATAGAAGTGAAAGCCGGGCATAATGTGTCTAAAAGTGATTTTGCCCCGCAGGAATGGTTTATAGAAAATATACTTAAAAATCAAAAACTATTTACGGGAATTGTTTTATACTCAGGAGACAGAACAATTCAATTCGCAGAAAATATGCTTGCTGTTCCCACAGCGGCATTGTGGGCATAAACCATGAAAAACATCCTCGCCGCTGTAGTTATCATCCTGTTAACTTTGCTCTCCTTCGGTTGCGAACCGCGCGCAAAACAAAAAAGTGAAGGCTTAACAATTATAAAAGACACACTGTCTATCGGCGTTGAAATCGGCTACCCTCCAATGGAGTATTATGATACAGACGGAGTAACTCCAATCGGGTATAACATCGAAATGATAAAAGCGCTTGCGCAAAAACTCGGGCTTAAGGTTAATTTTATTGATACAGCATGGGAAGGTATCCTTGCGGGGCTGGATGCAAACAGATACGATGTTGCCGTCAATATTACTATTCTGCCTGAACGTGAAAAAAGATATAATTTTACAAAGCCATACATCAGCAGTTCCATGACCATCGTTGCTTTAAAAAGCTCCTCTTTAAAAATAGAAAATCTGCAGGATATAGCGGGATACCGGGTGGCTTTTCAGGGAGATACAACCGCGCAGTATTTTACAGAAAGATTAAAAGAACAGGGTATCAATTTTACATCATTTGCCTATGACAAAATATTAAATTGTTTTGACGATCTTCTGCTTGGACGTGCGGACTTAATTGCGGTTGATAACATCGTAGCTTTTAATTATGCAGAAAAAGAAAACTCTTATTTTGAAGTTATCTGGCAGGGCCAGGCAGATGAATATATCGGCATCGCGCTGAAAAAAGGAAACGATGCACTTACAGACGCGCTGAACAATGCGCTGGATGAATTATTCGCAGACGGCACAATGCAGAAAATATTCGCAAGTTTCCATTAAGTCTCGTCGGCAAATCCGGCTAACATATCGGCTGTGTGTAAAAATAATACTTCCCTGTATGCGACCAGGGCTTTTTCATGGGAATGCTTATCCATCTGACTCATATCGTAAGCGCCCATGTGCCAGCGTATGGCGTGGTTCCATGGCTCCGGAATTGCAATATATTTATTAAGACGCAGTATTGATTCAATGCCGTGTCCGTAAGACAGATAATCATCCCTTACTTTATAAAACGGTACTTTTTCCCAAACCCCGCTTTCCTCATTTTTTGCATTTCTTAATTTAATTTCGTACATATTTACTTTGCAAAAATCGTGAAACAGGCAGGAAACTATCAGATAATACATATCAACATCGCCGCCAAGCATGGCAGGAGCCAGATTTATTCCGTTTGCGGTTACCAAAAGCGAATGGCGAATAAGGCCGTTTTCTTCGCTGCTATGATATTTTGTTGATGCCGGAGCAATAAAAAAATCTGTTTCTTTTTCCAGATATTCAAGCAATTCCCAGACAGGATCAAAAAGATCCCTGTTTAAAACCTGCCGGAAAATATTTGTAACAAATTTGTTATATTCATTTGAGCTTCTTTTTACAGAAGTAAAACTTTTAATTTCCTGCGCTAATTTTAAAAACTTATCCATACTGCCTCCTATTTATTTAGCATATCAAGCGCATTTTGCACCCGCTTCGCAGAACATTCCGCTCCAAGTAGCCGCAAAGACCCAAACAGCGGAGGACTAACACGGCTGCCCGTAATGGCAACACGCAGCGGCATCATAAGGTCTCCAAGTTTTATTTCTCGTTTTTCCGCTTCCGCCTTTATAAAATTTTCCGCCTGCTCATCATCCGGCATTTCTGCCAACCGGCGCACAAGTTCCATTCCTGTCTGCAAAAGTTCAATCGTTTTGGCAAGGTCGCACTTTTTGGGAATAAATTCCTGTGCTTCAGGAATCTCCGGCTCCTTAAACAAGTAGCCAATCTTCTCTGTAACCTCCCCAAGCAAAACCAACCTCTCCCTAACAAGCCCCATCGCCCCAACAAACTTAGCAAACCCCTCTCTCCCCTCTTCCTCTTCCTCTTCCTCTTCTCCCCTCTTCCCTATTCCCTCTTCTTCTTCCTCTTCTCCGCGTCCTCTGCGTCTCCGCGCCTCCGCGAGAACCTCTTCGCCAATTTTCCCAATCAGTCCAGCCTCAACAGCAAACGGCAAGCAAAGAGCAGCAAGTTCCTCATCGCTTTTCATCCGTATATACAAGCCATTGTACCATTCCAGCTTTTTATAATCAAAAACAGCGGGTGCTTTATTCAGTTTTTCAAGGCTGAAATGCTGCGCAAGTTCACCTAACGTGTAAACATCTTTGCCTTCCTCGTAGGATGCGCCCAAAAGAGCAATGTAATTTATCAGCGCTTCGGGAAGGTATCCCTGCTTTCGGAATTCATCAATACTTGTCGCTCCGTGCCGTTTGGAAAGTTTTTTTCCGTCCTGGCCCATTACCATCGGAAGATGGCAGAATTCAGGCGGCGTCCATCCAAAAGCGCGGTACATAATTACATGAAGCGGAGTTGACGCAAGCCACTCCTGTGCACGTAACACATGAGTCACTTCCATTAAATGATCATCTACCACATTCGCAAGATGATAGGTAGGAAACCCGTCAGATTTTAACAGTACAGGATCGGGGTTAACATCATCATTTTTCCATTCAATGCCGCCAAGCAGATGGTCATTAAAAAGCGTAGTTTCGCCGAGCGGGATTTTCAGCCTGACGGTGCAAACCTCGCCTGATGCCGCTCTTTTGGCAGCTTCCTGCGGATCGATATTCCGGCAAAAACGATCATAACCGCTTTGCGAGGAACGGGCGGCTTCCCTTTGCAGGCGCACTTCTTCTATCCTTTGCGCGGAACAAAAACAATAATAAGCCTGTCCTTTATCGAGCAGTTCCTGCGCATACTTTTTGTACAAAACAGTACGCTCGGATTGAATATAAGGACTATAAAGCCCGCCGCGAGACTGGAAACTTCGGTCTTCGACCTCGTTGTCAGGTACCGGACCTTCGTCCCATTTAAAGCCCAGCCATTCAAATGTATCATAAAGGTTTTTTACATAACTTTCGTCAAACCGGGTTCTGTCCGTATCTTCCAGGCGGAGGATAAATTTGCCCCCATTACAACGGGCATAAAGATAGTTAAAAAGGGCAGTTCGTATCCCGCCCACGTGCTGAAGACCTGTCGGGGAAGGCGCATAGCGTACTCGTATATTCATAGAATATATAGTATCATAAAGTAATAAATGGTAACAGGCACCTATTTTACAGGAGGATAACATGGCAAAAGGCAAAAAAGAAAAACTGTCTGACAAGCTCTTTTTAAATCTAAAAAACGGCTGGGAAGGAATCGACAAAAAAACAGAAAAAGAAGTTGAGGATCTGGCTTCATCATATAAACAATTTCTGGACAAGGGAAAAACAGAACGCGAATGTGTTGATGTAATAAACGTCCTGCTGGAAAAAAACGGTTTTATAAACATAGACACGCTTAAACAAAAAACTTTTAAACCGGGCATGAAGGTTTATCAGAATATCCGGGGCAAATCCATCCTTGCTGCCGTAATTGGAAAAAAATCCGCCGCAGAAGGATGCAATATACTCGGCGCTCATCTGGATTCTCCCCGTCTGGATTTAAAACAAAACCCGCTATACGAAGATAACGAGCTCGCTCTCTTTGATACGCACTATTACGGCGGCATTAAAAAATATCAGTGGACAACAATTCCGCTTGCGATGCACGGTGTATTTGTAAACGAAAACGGCAAAAAAACAGCGATAAGAATCGGCGAAGAGCCCGGCGATCCTGTCTTTACCATTACAGACCTTTTACCGCATCTTGCCAAAGAGCAGATGGAAAAAAAAGCATCAGCTGCTGTAGAAGCAGAAGACCTTGATATTCTTGCCGGCTCCCGTCCTCATTCTGACAAAGACGCAAAAGAAAAAGTAAAACTTGCTCTTCTTGCCCTGCTGCACGAAAAATACGGCGTAACAGAAAAAGATTTTGCCGGCGCAGAAATTGAATTTGTTCCGGCTTTTAAAGCAAGCGATGTAGGTCTTGACCGCAGCATGATCGGCGCTTACGGACACGACGACCGCTGCTGCGCATGGCCTGCTCTTCAGGCGCTTATCGCTTTTAAAACAATACCCGCAAAAACTTTGGTTTGCTATTTATCAGACAAGGAAGAAACAGGATCGGCAGGAAACACAGGCGCCCGCTCGCGTAACTTTGAAAATTTTCTGGCTCTCCTTTGCGGCGAAAACGAATCGTCTCTGCGGCTTTGTTTTTCACGATCTTCCATGCTCTCCTCTGATGTCAATGCGGCTTTCGATCCCACCTATGCCGGTGTCTTTGATAAAAGAAACTCTTCATACATAGGAAAAGGAATTGCGCTCAGCAATTACACCGGCTCCGGCGGCAAATACGGCGCAAGCGATGCCAATGCGGAATTCTGCGCAAAGGTACAGGCAATTTTAAACCGCAATAATATCCAGTGGCAGTTCGGCGCATTGGGTAAAGTAGACAAGGGCGGCGGCGGAACAATCGCGCTTTATGCCGCTAATTTGGGAATGGATGTTCTTGACTGCGGCGTGCCTGTTTTATCAATGCACTCCCCGTTTGAAGTAATCAGTAAAATAGATCTTTATACGACGTACAAGGGATACATCGCATTCCTGCGGGATGCTTAATCGATAAAAGGATTTTGCGTATACACTTTGGTTTGCAGCCTGTTTAACACAGTATTAAAAAAGTCCATGGAAAGAGCTGCATCAAATCTTTTTAAAGCATGAGTTTCCAGTAATTCTTCCGTGTATGAATACAGCGGATATACTTTTGTATTTCTAAAATTACGGTCAAAATGAGTTACTATAGGCAGCATCCCATGATCTGAAATATTTAGTTCTCCGGTTGTATCATCTTTGGTAAACGTAACAACCATCATTCCGCCGATAATTCTTTCTCTTTCCCGCTGATGCGAAACAAAATTCCCAAGCGAATAATAGCATAAAGTTTTTCTTCCGTCCGGCAAAGTGATGGTTTCTGCCTTCTGGAGCACATGCGGATGATGGCCGATAATTAAATCTACATTTTGCTCGGCAAGAAAAAGCGCAAGGGAGGTTTGATCCCTGTCCGGTTCCAGCCGGTATTCCTCGCCCCAATGAACCGAAACAATTAAAAAATCACATAACGGACGCAGAGCTTCAATCTCCTGCGCCATTGTTTCCCTGTTAATCATGGAAACAAGATTTGGATTATTCCTGGGAAGCGGAATCCCGTTAAGGCTGAACGTATAGGCTAAAAATCCAAAAGTGATATTGTTTTTTATAATTATCCTGGCGCTTTCCCCTTCCCTTCTGGCTCCTATTACAGTAAATTCTTCTATAGTATCCAGAAAATCAAGCGTAGCGTAAAGCCCGGCGGCTCCCATATCCATGGCATGATTATTCGCCAAATTTAAAATATTAAAACCCGTTTCAACCAAACCGTAAGCAAGAGCTTGAGGCGTATTGAACGAAGGATATCCCGAATAACCAAAGCGGGTTCCTGCCATCACAGTTTCCTGATTTATAAATGCAAGGTCCGCATTTTCTACAATGCTCTTTATCTCCGAATAAACCGGAGCAAAATTATAAACATTTCCCGCCAGCGCGGATCGTATTGTTGAGTCGTGATATAAATTATCTCCTGCGGCAACAAGAGTAACAGTGAATGGCTGGGGCTGTATTTCAATTTCATTTGAGGCGGTTATGGGTCTTGAATGACAAGACATATTTACTATAATGATTGCCAGTAAAAAACCGATTTTAATTTTCATACCTGCCTCCAATCACTCTCTGCAAACCGGAAAGGTCTTTATATAATTGTATATCTTTAAAACCTTTTTTTTCAAGCAGAACTTTAATTTCCTGCACTAAGGGCGGATGAATTTCCAGCAAAAGGTATCCGCCGTTTAGCAGGTGATCAGGCGCACCGTCTATGATACGTTCAATTATATCAAGTCCGCTGTCTCCTCCGTCAAGAGCAATGCGCGGTTCATTCTGCACTTCTGCCGCCAGCGATTGTATTTCGCGGGTAGGAATATAGGGAGGGTTGGAAACAATCATGTTGAATGGGTTATTCAAAGACGGAAGCGCCGCATACAAATCGCCGTTATGGAAGCGAACATCTTTACCAAGCCGCTTTGCGTTTCTTTTGGCAGTTTCCAAAGCTTCAATTGATATATCTGCCGCCCAAACTTCAAGCTCAGGTCTTTCATTTTTTAGGGAAACCGCAACAGCTCCCGTACCGGTACAAAGATCAAGAACAGCGCCGCTGCTGGCAGCGGGCAGTAATTCCAATGCTGCCTCTACCAAAGTTTCCGTATCCGGGCGCGGAACAAGCACGGATTTATTTACCTCAAACTCAAGACCTCTGAATTCTTTTTTACCTGTCAGGTACGCGACACATTCACCATTACACCTTCTTTCTATAAGTTCGCAAAATGCAGCGCAGTCATCTTCCGAAACCTTTTTTGTTCCTGAGGCAATTAAAGATGTGCGGCTGGTTTTTAAAACAAACGCCAGCAAAAGCGAGGCATCAAGCCCCGGAGACTGAATGTCTGCAAATTTTAAATCGGCGCTCCCTTGCGCGATTGCTTCACGAACATTCATGGCTCAATCTTCTGAATCTGCGGATGTGCTTGCGCTGCTTTGCAAAAGTTCTTCTTTGGCAGAAAGTTTCAATGCGTCAAAAAGTTCGGCTGTATCACCCTGCATGATAAGTTCAAGTTTATAAAGAGTAAGGTTTATACGATGATCCGTAAGGCGGTTCTGCGGAAAATTATACGTCCTTATTCTCTGCGAACGATCTCCTGAACCTACCTGGCTCTTCCTTGCCTCCGCCCTCTGCGCTGCGGCTTTTGCTTCTTCCATCTCGAAAATGCGCGCCCGCAATATGCGCATAGCCTTTGCTTTATTTTTAATCTGGCTCTTTTCATCCTGACAATGAACAGTAACTCCCGTAGGCAGGTGCGTTATCCGCACAGCAGAGTCCGTCGTATTAACGCTTTGTCCTCCGGGACCTCCTGCGCGCATTACATCTATGCGAAGATCATCCTGCTTTATATCAAGTTCAGTTTCGTCTGCTTCCGGCAAAACAGCGACAGTAACAGCCGAGGTGTGAATCCTCCCGGAGGCTTCGGTATCAGGAACTCTTTGCACCCTGTGAACCCCGGACTCATAACGGAGATTTTCGTACACATTGTTTCCGCTAATGGAAAAAACAATTTCTTTTATGCCGCCAAGTTCTGTTTCATTGGAATTCATAATCTCGAATTTCCAGCCCCTGTTTTCCGCAAAACGGGAGTACATACGGTAAAGGTCTGCCGCAAAAAGCGCCGCTTCTTCGCCTCCGGTTCCCGCCCTTATTTCCATGATTATATTTTTTTCATCAAGGGGATCTTTTGGAATTAGCAGAAATTTGAGCTTTTCATTTTCAGAGACGAGCCTGGTTTCCAGCTCCTTGAGTTCTTCACGAGCCAGTTCCCGCATTTGAGGGTCTTTTTCTTCATGAACAAGGGTTTTGGTCTCATTAACCTGCTTTTCCAGCAGCTCAATACCTTCATGCGACTGGGCAATTTCGCTAAGATGCGAATGTTCTTTCATTACAGCGCGATAACGGTTTTGATCCTTTACCAGCTGCGGATCCTGAATTAAAAGATTTAACTCGTTATATCGTTTTAACAGGGAATTTAACCGTTCATTTTGCATGGTTTAATTGTAGCAAAAATGCATTATAGAGGCAAGTTCCAAATTGCTCACTTGTAAATAACAAGTTTAACCTTTATAATGTTATTATATAATTTTGTTAATTAAGGTGAGAAAAACAATGAGATTATCAAAAAAAAATACATTCAATATTAAAGGCGTTTTACTTCTAATATTATTATTTGCTTTTATAAACGGACTATACGCCCAAACAGATTTTCCGGCAGGTGATTTCTGGTCGCTTGATATTGGAACGGGAATGAGTGATATCCTTGTAGAAGGAACATCATATCAATTAATCGTGGATCCAAAACTTTGGCTGTCACCGGCATTAATGGTCGGCAGCAAAGTGGGTATAAATTTCAGCACCGATCAAATACTCACGCTGGAAGGCCAGGTATATCTGCGCTGGAATTTCCTGAAGCTTGGGCGAAACGAAGACAGAAAAATCAATTTATTTGTTCAGGGGGGGCTGGGTTTACTTGCAGCATACAGGGGAGACAGCAACCCGTTCGATAATCCAAAATTAACCCGCGGTTCCGTACTGGCAGATGCCGCATTCGGTGTCACAATACCTCTTACATCCAGATGGCATATTGAACCGCTGGTACGCGGCGGATATCCTCATATCTTTGGATTTTCCGTAACAGCCGGGTACAAATTCCCGCTGCCGCAAAAAACAAGATTCACAACCGAATACGAATACGAATATAAATATGAATATATCGAAGTTGTAAAAACTCTTCCTCCCAGTGAAATTATCAAACTAATAAAAATTTCTTCCATTGAGTTTGTTTTATTTGGACCTGATATAGGAAGTTATAATGTAGGAATTGATCGTGATGCCCGCGAATTAAATCAGCTCGTTCTTAATTCTGTCGCAAAAGAACTTAGGGAAAATCCAGAGTACCGCGTAAGGATAGAAGGACATGCCAATCCCTTTACCATAAACCGCAGCGAAGCGGATGATCTAATGGCGCTTAGCATGATGCGCGCAAACACAGTTGCACAGGAGCTAAGATCAAGGGGTGTAAGCGATGATCAAATCGTTGTTGTGGGTTTCGGCGGAACAAGAACTGCAACCAGCGACTGGGATGTCAGGAACAGAAACCGCCGTGTAGAAATGATGATAATTCAGCTTGATTCAAATTAGGAGGAACACATGAAAAAAATAATATGTATTTTAATAATTCTTGCTTTTGCGATCCCGCTTGCCTTTGCTTCCGGCAGCAAGGATAAAAAACCATCGGGTAAAATAACAATCTACACATCCATGTACGAGTATGTTACAGAAGCCGTAAAAGCCGATCTGCAAAAACGGTTTCCCGGATGCACAATAGAATTTGTCTACGGCGGAACAGGCGTTCTTCAGGCAAGAATTGCATCAGAGCAGGCATCCGGCAGACTTGGCTGCGACATATTGATGGTAGCGGAACCTGCCTATTCTCTGGAACTCAAAGAAAAAGGAATGCTGCACCCCTTTATTTCCAGCGAAAGATCCAGCCTTGCTTTTGATTACGATCCGGAAGGCTGCTGGTATCCTGTCAGAATAAGCAACATGGTACTTGCATTCAATCCGGCAAGAAACGCGAGAAACACCGTCCCAAATTCTTTTTATGATTTTGCACATAATACCGGCGCAAGAGGCGCTATTTCAATGAGAAATCCCCTTGTTTCCGGAACAACAATGGCAACAGTCACCGCGCTAAGAGATAAATACGGCCATGGATACTTTGATGCACTCGGCAGCCAGAGGGTAAAGATAGATTACGGCTCCGATGAAACCCTGTCAAAACTGGAATCGGGAGAATGCAGAGTTGCAATGATCCTGGAAGAGTCAATTCTTAGAATACGTCAGGTGAACAATTCCAGGCTGGAAATAATTTATCCTACAGACGGCGTTGTAGTAATTCCGTCTACAATAATGATTATCAACAACAAATGGAGCGCAAACAAGAATACTTCTGCGGCAGAAGCAATAACAAACTGGTTTCTTGGCGAAGAAGGACAGAACGCTATCGTAAACGGATGGATGCATTCTGTAAGAGCAGATTTCCCAAGAATTCCCAATGGCTCAATTCCCACAGAAGAAATTCTTGCAAACAGCATTCCGGTAATCTGGGATAATATATTCAGGCAAAAAGAAGATATTCGCAGCAGATTCGAAACAGGGATTCTATCTTCCGGCAGATAGTTTAGTGCCAGCCCAAAGTCAGATTTTCTCTATCCAGGCGTTCATCAATATTATGAATAAACTGAAGCGCATACTGCTGAATGCCGTCAAAATAATTATCTATAAACCCGGTAAGTTCCTTGCCGACATAGCGGTAATGCCAGCTTTCCCACATATAACCTGTTACGTCTTCATAACCGTCAGGGTATGAAAGAGACCATCCAAAGCGGGAAGCATTATTGGCAAGCCAGATACCTTCAGGGGTCTTCGCAAAAGCATTTTCCAGGGAATTAAAATCAGCGGCTAACCCAAGCTGGTGCTGACTGTAACCGGGACGTGCAGACTCCCTGTCCGCTTCCTTTTGACCCATCGTTATTACATTGTAAGTATAAACTCTCCCCTGATATAAATGCGATCTGTAAGCCGATAAAACCGTTAATGTTAACCTTTCGCTTCTTGCAGCATCCTGCATTTCCTGCAGTGAATTGTAAGCGGCTCTGCGAAGCATACGGTTGGAAACAACCCCGTAAGAACCGCTCCTTAAATCAACAAGATCATAGGGTTCATAACCGCTGCCAAGAGAATTTTTTTTATCTACAAGTTTCCATAAAAAAGGATCTTTTTGAAGAATCGTAAAGAGCTCAAAAATAAAATCCGGGCTTTCAGCCATATTTTCCTGAATATTGCCTGATATATGCTCAGGCAGCTGCGAATTGGATAAAACATCCAAAATATGAACCGTTATTAAATCTACATATGAAGATTCATTTATTTCCTGCGGGGGTATATCCTGAACCGATTTTCTGCAGGCAAAAATTAAAACCAGCATCCCGGCAGCAAAAACAAGCATTATGGCCCCAGCTTTAGACCGCCGTTTTTTGCTCATTTTTCCTCCTTAAACATCTATACAATATCACACAATAAATCACAATAATAGTGTCATTAAAACGATTCTTTTGATATAATATTCAGTAATGGGATTTTGGGGGAAAATAATACAATCTATTCAGGAATTTCTTCAGAAATTAACCGCTGTACAAAAGCAGCGGCTCATCCTTGTCTGCACTGCGGTTTTTGCCCTGCTATTAACATTATCTGTTATAATTTCAATTACAGGCAAAGACAGTACAGCAGAACAGACGGAACCCGAAAGAACAATGATTAATTTGCCGATACCGGCAGGCGAGCTGTTTATACCCGAAGAACCGGATTTCCTTCCGCAAGTGCTTCTGCAGCGGGAAAGAAGAACAAGCTGGACAGATGAAGATGCCGCCGAACATTGGCAGGATCCGTTAAAATCCGGCGAAGAACAATGGCGGGAAAAAATAGAAGCCGAAATTGATAAATTTTTGGAGCGTGTCCCATGATCAAGAAGATTATAACATTAACCTTTATAACAATGTTTGTTTTTTCCTGTGCAACAGCAAACAATGAACAGCCAATAACAAGCGAAGAAGAAATAATTAAAGAAATCGAAGAGATTGAAGCAATCGAAGTAATCGAAGAAATTATACCGGAAGAATGGGTATCCCCCCTGGGAGAAGCGGAAGCAGATGAATATTTGACAGAAATTGCTGTAGAGCCGGTCTTTCCGGAGTCAATTCCCCAGGAACAGCCGGAACAGGTTCCCCAGACACAACCGGTACAACAGGAGCAGGTTACTCAGGAGCAGGAACGTCAGACACAACCGGTGCGTCCTCAGGAACCGGTTGCCAGAGAACAGCAGGAACGTCAAACACAACCACGTCCTCAGGAGCCGGTTGCCCGGGAACAGCAGGAACGTCAAACACAACCTGTGCATCCTCAGGAGCCGGTTGCCCGGGAGCAAGAGCCGGTTATCCAGGAGCAAGCTGCTCAGGAGCAGGAACAGCAGCAAACAGAACAGCAATTCCGTCACCTGCCAACTGCACCTGCAGTCAGACACGAACCGCAAAACGATGAAGTTGTTTTTTCACGAACAGTAAGCGTCACGGTGGGGCAAATACTGGAAATCCCGTTCCGCGGAAACGGCTGGGTATTTTTGGGAGAACTGGCTTCCCGGCGCGGCATAGCCTATAATTCCCGCCGCAATGATCCTCAGGGATTAAGTTTTATTTTTAACATAGAAGAAGCCGGAACCTATGCACTAAAATTCTTCCGTGAAGATTTTACAAGAGGCTACATTCTCAATGACTATGTTCAGGTAATCGCAGGCGAAGCGCCGGCAGCCGGCACCGGCTGGTTTAATCCGCCCTACGATCGCGGCAGAGTAATAGCACAGCCCCGCTGGCCGTCCGCAGCCGAAGAAGCAGAAATCCAAAGAGGAGGATCATCAACGCCTGCCCAGGAATCGTCAGCGCAGAGAACAACACCTGAAGAGGAATCATCGGCAGCGCAGAGGACAACTCCCGCTCAGGAATCATCGGCAGCGCAGAGGACGACACCTGCCCAGGAATCAGCAGCGCAGAGGACGCAGGAAACTGCCCGCGAAGAACCGTCTGTTTCACCTGACTTATTGCTGCAGAGAGCCAAACAAACATTTGATGACGGAAACACCGCAGCCGCCATTTCATTACTCGATCAATACATGACGCATTTCCCCGGCGGCAGCGACGAAGTTTATTGGCTGTACGGACAGTTCTACGAAGCCAACACTCCAAGCAGAAACATTCTTCTTTCTCTGGAATACTACCGCCGCTTGGCAAACGAGTTCCCCCAAAGCAGCCGTTTAACTGATGCGCGAAGACGGATTGCTTATTTGGAAAGGTTTTATATTAATATTCAGTAGGCCAGAAATGTATGCCTAAAGATTTTACTTGGGGTCCTGTCAGCGGCCATTAAGCGCCGTGCGCTTCGCACACGACACTTAATGCCCCTGACACCCCTCAAGTATGTTATTGGACATACATTTCTGAAACCGGTGGGTGGGCAACCTTGCCGTAGTCAGATAGAAACTAATATTCATTGATAACTTTTTTTGTGTATTCAAAAATTCTATTTGTTATTTCTTTTTTTTGTGTTGGTGTTAGTGTCCGGTTGTTTACAGAAGAAGTATTTTGGAATAGATAATAGGATTCAATTTCAAATGCAGCCGCTATTCTTTCAATCATTTCGGGAGAAGGGAATTTCTTTCCTACTTCAATTTCTGCAATATATGCCTGTGAAGATTCACACATTTCTGCCAGTTTTGCCTGTGAAATTTTACGCGATTTTCGTAAATCCTTCAAATTTATAATAAAAAGTTCCTGAAAAGTCATCCATTTTACCTGCTTTTGCCATATTTTTGTTCAATTTATATGCTAATGGACTATTAAACCAGTTGACAACCTGCGTACAGCAAGTTATATTAAGTATTATAGTCAAACAGCTAGTTAAAGTCTGTATTGATATTACAAACAGGAGGTTTTTCAATGAAAAACACAATTAAACTTTTAGAGATTATTACATTGGCAGTAATAATCGGGCTTTCTTTTACCGCCTGCGATGAAGACGGCAATGGCGATGGTGACGGCATTGCATCTGGTATGGACACGCTGAATCTTTCTGGTAAGGTATATTTGCAGACCTATAACGATTCCGACTACAGTGTTTCCTACAGCAATTACAACGGCGACAATCTAACTATTGACGATGGTGGTATTGGCGGAAGCGGAACGGTTACTAACGGGAATCTCAGTTATTCAGTCGGGATACCGTCTGTTTTGTACGCATTTGATCAGGAAGATGTTGAATATTTGCTTGATGGTTATTATCAAATAATCTTGAGTACACCAGTATTACAAGGTTATACTCTTTTTAATTTGCGTATAGAAAATTCTGGAGGATATATATATAAGGGTTCTTCAGGGAGAAGTATAAATAATAATTCTTCTACAGGTACATTTGAGGAAGTTTTCTATGTGTATGTTGATGATGATATTACAATAACAGGAATTGGTGGGACATTTGACCCACAAACTGAGATAAATGGTGGAACAACCTACACCTATATTTCTATTGCAAACAACTTTTCTCTTTCATTAAAAACAGGTTGGAATGCCATTTATCAAAAAATTGAACGGTTAGACGTAATAACAGAAGGGTCATTTGAAAATCCTACAAGCATAACAAGTACCGAAACTAGAACCTTCTCTTTGAGAAATCCTTCTCTCAGATGGTTATTGCAAAATTATATGTCGCAGTCAATTAATATTACTGACACGGTATTGGATAAAAGAGAAATGACCGGGTTTCAAACACGGCGGCAAATGATGTCAAACAGGCTGCAGTCAGCGAAAAATTAAAAAATGATGTAAAAAGGTAGCAGCTACCACTTCCAAAAATGGTAGCTGCTACCTTTTTGCTTGATATTCTTCAATTATTTTCATGGCGTCTTCTTTTATTTCCGGGTCGATGAATAATAAGTATTCTTCGGTATTTGTGTCTATATCGGTGACGGTAAAAACGTCGTCGCATTTAAAACCGCTTTTATTTAATAACCGGCATACTTCAAATGCTTCGTCGTAATCATTTGATTTATAAATACAGTCGTTAAAAAATGTTTCTATATCAAAGTTTTCAAATAATTGCTGAACATTGTCTTCATGTTTTTCGTCAATATATATCTCAAAAACCTGAGCATCATTTAATTCTTCGTTAAAATCTTCGATTGATATATCTAATTCATCATTTCTTCCGCTCCTTCCGGAACGCATTGCCATATAAAAACCAAGTTTTATACTTGTTACCGGGATGTTGTTTTTTATTAGATAATCTCTAATCGCGATAACTCTGTACTTTTTAGGCGAATAATAAACAATTATTTCCATGTATAGTTTATATAATGTTTTTTAATAAATGTCAACGCGGCTTTTATACATACTTATCAGCCAACACTTTAAATCTATCCTGTGATGCCTTATACCCCTTTTCTTTTTTGCCAAACAGTAAATCAAACTCCGGCAATTCATCTGCATTTATTTCATAGGCTTTTCCTTCGTCGAATATTCCTTTTATGCCGTTTAATGCATCGGGATATAATTCCAAAACAAGGAGCGCCGCAGGAAATTTACCTTCTTTATTTGTAATATTATATTTTTTAGATTCAAAGAAGCCGAATTTTTTGTAGTATTCAGGATCCCCGTAAATTATTATCGCTTTGTATCCCATTGTTCTGGATATATTAATAGTATGAATTATTAGTTTTTTACCTATGCCTTTTTTTTGATACTCCGGCAGTACGCTCACAGGTCCAAATGTCAGCATATCATGTTCTTTATCATCGTCTTTAACTGTTGTTTTAACATAAACAATATTTCCAACAATTAAATTTTCGTGAATTGCAACAAAATCCAATTCTTTAACAAATTCTTTGGCTTTTCTTAAATTGTGTATCAGCAAATGTTCATCGCATCCGGGAAAATGTTCGTTCCAGAATGCTTCCCTTGTTAAATCTTCGACATTTCTGTAATCTTTTTCTTCTTCCAGCCGCAGTATAACATTTTCCAAAAGGTTATCTTCATACTCATGATCAAACCAATGTTCATAAGTATATTGTCCGAATTTTTTACCGCCGAATACCCAAGCCATAAATAATATTATTCTTTAGGTTCCAAAACAAGGTCGCCTTTAATTAAGATTATTCCATTGTTATATTCTGCGGTTGTTTTGCCGGTGTAATGAAAATCGGTTGAAGCAAGGCTGCTTGTGTTCATGTTGGGGATAACTTTTTCCCAATCAATACTGGCTCTGTTCGAAGCATCAGCACCGTCTTTAAGAAATTCGGGTTTAACGCGAATTATTCCGGGAGCAGCTCTGTCGCAGGTAGTAAGCGTTGCGCTGCAGCTGGAAAGATCGATCTTGCCGTTTTCATCTGTCCAAAGCATGTGCGATGTTGCATGGTGTGTCCAGAAGAATGTGAGTTTTTTACCGTCCTTTTCAACGCGAAGATCTTCATCAATCACATAGCTCCAGGGAGAAACCGCAAACAGTAAAAGCCCGCGAAGCGACCCGGGAAAAACACTTCTGCCATGAATATCATTTCTTGCCCTATTAAACTCAAATGTTGATAAAAATACGCTTGCGCCTGTTTGCATGTCAACAAGCCCCTGAGGAACCGTTGTTCTTGCAGGATCAAGAGTGTCCTTTACAACTCTTTTTTCCCTTGCTCCATTGGCACCTGTTCTTTCCAGTGTCCAGGCGAAGTAATTATTTGCCGGATCATCTTCAAGCAAATTAAACCTGAACTCAAAAGAAAGCGTTTGCAGGTCAGTTGAGGCACCTTCCGGCTTCCCTTTATTAAAACATGCAGTTAAAACCAATAACAAAATTAAAACCAATATAATTCCTTTTTTCATGCTTTCGCTCCTTTATCGTGGTAGTTTATCTTATCATTTTTTTGTTCATTTAGCAAGAAAAATAGAAAACTGGCAGCAACTACCATTTTTATGGGCGCTTAATGGCCGCCGACAGGACCCCAAGCAAAATCTTTAGGCATACATTTCTGGGCTACCTATCCCTATACCTGCGTGTTTTCTGCATTTCTGCTTCCGCAGCCTGATCCCCGTCTGCGTAACCTCTTCTTATTTCTGTCCACAGCTGCTGACTGTTTGTAGTTGAGTAATTGGGAGTTGTCGATGGCAGTACGGAGCTGCCTGAAGCTGAAGAGCCTGTTGAAGAACCCGTTGAAGCCGGAGCTGAGGTTGACCTTTGGCTTGCTGCCGGAGTTGATTCTGTTCCGGCTATTATCTGCGCCGCATTAATAATGGGAGCAAGAAGCGAGTGAGCCTTTTCGTTAGTTGTAAAAATCACAACTGCTATTATCATTACAATTATCCCGATAATTCTCATTTTTTTCTTATCTTTTAAAATATTCTTTATATTCATATTTTCTCCTTATAACATTATATTATAGATAATAAAAAAATTCAATGATTATAGCCGCAGGCGAAGGTTCCCCTCCTGGTACGCAGCGCTTCGAAGCTGCTTCACATTGGCGTCTTTTAGGTAATCGTCAAACGGCATCATGCGATCGATAAGACCGCCGGGATTTTTTTCCTGAGGTAAAATTTCTATTATTCGGTTTGCGATAGAATTGATAAATTCGTGATCGTGCGAATTAAAAAGTATCACGCCGGGAAAGGCAATAAGACCGTCATTAAGAGCTGTGATGGCTTCCAGGTCTAAATGGTTGGTCGGTTCGTCCAGGATTAAAACATTGGCGCCGGAGAGCATCATCATGGAAAGCATGCAGCGCACTTTTTCGCCGCCGCTTAAAACCCGCACAGGTTTAAGAGCTTCTTCGCCGGAAAAAAGCATCCGCCCCAAAAAACTGCGCACATAGGTTTCATCCTGATCCTGCGAATATTGCCTTAACCAGTCGGTAATAGATAAATCGGAATCAAAAAAAGATGAGTTTTCTTTTGGAAAGTAGGAAACCGATGTTGTTTGCCCCCAGGAGTAATCGCCGTTTTCCGCAGGTTTTACGCCTGCAATAATGTCAAATAACGCGGTCTTAGAAGAATGTTCCAGCCCCACAAAAGATATCTTATCGCCCTTGTTCACTGTCAGCGAAAAATCTTTTAAAAGCGCTTTGTTTTCAAATGAAAAATTCAGGTTTTCTGCATGAAGCACATTATTGCCGATTTCGCGATCCGGTTTAAAACCGACATAGGGAAACTTTCGGCTTGTTACAGGCACATTATCAAGGTTGAGTTTTTCCAGCACTTTTTTACGGCTAGTTGCCTGCCGGCTCTTGCTTGCGTTAGACGAAAACCGCTGAATAAATTCTTTCAGTTCCCTTGCTTTATCTTCCATCTTTTTTAACTGATCCCGCGCCTGCCTTTGGAGAATCTGGCTCATCTGATACCAGAAATCATAGTTGCCGGAATAAGGAGTAATTTTGCCGTAGTCGATATCGCAGACATTTGTGCAAACAGCATTTAAAAAGTGACGGTCGTGAGATACGACAATTACCGTATTTGGAAATTCAATTAAAAAATCTTCCAGCCATGAAATCGATTCAAGATCCAAACCGTTGGTTGGTTCGTCCAATAGCAAAATGTCAGGATTGCCGAAAAGAGCCTGCGCCAAAAGCACACGCACTTTTTTTGATTCATCCAGTTCTGCCATCAGGCGTTCATGATCAGCTTCATCAAGACCTAGACCGGAAAGAAGCTGACCTGCCTGCGCTTCGGCTTCCCAGCCGCCCAGCTCTGCAAAGTCCGCCTCAAGCTCACTTGCGCGAAGACCATCCTCTTCTGTAAAATCTTCTTTTGCATAAATTGCTTCGCGTTCTTTTTGCACTGCGTAAAGTTTCTGGTAACCCATAACAACTGTTTCCAGCGCGGTATATTCCTCGAATGCAAAGTGATCCTGCTTAAGAACAGCAATACGCTGATTTTTCCCGATACTTACATCACCTTTGTCATGTTCTATTTCGCCGGAAAGTATTTTTAAAAAAGTAGACTTCCCCGCTCCGTTTGCGCCGATTATCCCGTAACAGTTACCGGGCGTGAACTTTAAATTAACATCTTTAAAGAGCGTCCGCTCTCCGAAGATTAGGCTTAAATCTGTAACTGTAATCATTTTTTTCTGAATAGTCCTATAAGTTTAGAAAAGAATCCTCCGGCAGTACCGGCATTCCTGGGTGATACTTCCTGCTTTACTTCAGCCAAAGGTATTTCTTCATGTTTTTTGGTTTCACTGACGGCGGCAGGCTTTCCTGTCCTGGCATATTTCTTTTTATAAAGAGCCATCCGCTCTTCCATGGATAGCTGTGACAAATACTTGTCTGACAAGTCCTTGTCTGCGGCAACAATTTGAACTTTCCCCGGAGCTGTACCCCAAGTCTCTTTCCGTTTTCCACGCGCATCATTGCGCACGTCTTGACGCACGTCTTGACGTACGTCTCTTCGAGAATCTTTCCTGATATTATTTCTCGGCGGCTCGGCATCCCGGCGAGGAGGTTTTCCTTTCGGCTTTGCACCGCGCCTGTCGTCTTTTTGTCTGCCTTCATAATAATCGGTCTGTATATACTGATGCGCGCTTTTATCTTCTGCATAAAGTTCCTGCCCCGCCATTTCCGACGGCACCTTTTTGCCGATATAGCGCTCAATGGCGGGCAGCTCGTATACATCCTGCTCACTTGCAAGAGTTACCGCTTTTCCTGTTTTTCCCGCGCGCGCCGTCCTGCCGATACGGTGAACATAATTTTCTGCCTCTGTAGGCACATCGTAATTAATTACCATTGAAAGACTTTCAATATCAAGACCGCGCGCCGCAACATCGGTAGCGACAAGCGTTTTAATTTTTCCGGCTTTAACATTATTTATCACCTTAAGCCGTTTTACCTGCGGCAAATCGCCGATTATAAACTCGCAAGGGATTCCGTTCAGGCGTAAACGCTTTGCAATAATTTCGGTATGTTTTTTGGTATTGCAGAAAACAATCATGCTTTCCGGTTTTTCGCGTTCGATAATACCAAGCAAAAGCGGCATCTTTTCTTCGGAAGGAACATGATAAAGAATCTGGGTAATTTCTTCTACTGTAACAATTTCAGGTTTAATCTCAATCTCAATGGGCGATTTAGTATATTCCCAGGCAAGATTTTTAACCCATGCATTCAATGTCGCGCTGAACAGCATAGTCTGGCGGCGATCAACCGCAGGCACTACTTTGATAAGTTTGCGTAAATCGGGATAAAAACCCATATCAAACATACGATCAGCCTCATCAAGAACCAGAAACGAAATATCCATCAAATTCATTTTCCCGGATTTATTCAGATCTAGAACACGTCCGGGTGTTCCCACCAGAATTTGCGCGTTATCCCTTAATAATTTTTCCTGCTGGGCATAACCCACGCCGCCGTAAAATGCGCCGGTTTTAAAAGGCAGATATTTACCCAGCATTTTCGCTTCTTCTTCTATTTGTACAGCCAGCTCCCTTGTCGGAGCCATTATAAGGGCTTTGCGCTTAAACAGGGGATCTTCTGTCAGCATCCGCTGAAAAATAACGATTAAAAAAGCAGCCGTTTTTCCCGTCCCCGTCTGAGATTGCACATAGAGGTCGCTTGCCGGTCTGCTCCCGCCGAACGTATTAGACAACACCTGTTCCTGAACAGGCATACATGTGATATATCCGGCTTCATCTATGCCTCTTTGTAAATCCTGGTGTAGGTTGAAGTTTTTAAATTCCATAAATAGTTAAGGTAATTTTAACGTTTTTTTAAACATTTGAATAGGTGTTTTCGCCGGAGAAACACCCGATAGCACATTGACTTACTTCCCAAAATATCGCAACATTATCATATAAATACTAATCAGGAGGAATATTATGAGTATTATTGAATATGTGGAAGCTCGTGAAATAATCGATTCACGGGGAAATCCCACCGTAGAAGTCGATGTTTATCTTGAAGACGGCTCCATGGGACGCGCGGCAGTTCCATCCGGTGCATCTACCGGCGCTTATGAAGCGGTTGAACTGCGGGACGGCGACAAAGATCGCTATCTGGGCAAGGGCGTATTAAAAGCTATCGATAATGTAAACAACATAATTGCGCCGGAAATAATGGGGCTGGATGCTCTGGAACAGGTTGATATTGACAGAACCATGATTGAACTTGACGGCACAGAGAACAAAAGCAAGCTTGGCGCAAACGCAATTTTGGGCGTATCTATGGCTACAGCCCGCGCGGCGGCTGATTTCCTGTGTATCCCGCTGTATAAATATCTTGGTTCGTTCCATTCCAATCTTTTACCTGTTCCCATGGCAAATATCATCAATGGAGGCAAGCACGCTGACAATAAAATTGACTTCCAGGAATTTATGGTAATGCCCGTAGGAGCAGAGTCCTTAAGGGAAGCTGTCCGCTGGACCGCTGAAGTTTTCCATTGCCTTAAAAAACTGCTTCATGATGCCGGAAAAAGCACTGCGGTAGGAGATGAAGGCGGTTTTGCGCCGGATATCGGCAATGACGAATCACTTGACTATATCATGAAAGCTATCGAAAAAGCCGGATACAAACCCGGTGAGCAAATGGCGATTGCCCTTGACTGCGCAAGCTCGGAGCTTTTTGACGAAGGCGGCAAGAAAGGTTATAAATTCTGGAAATCCAACCCCGGCAAATTATTCAGCGCAGATGAAATGATCGAAATATTTACCAAGTGGGTAGCGAAGTATCCTATTATTTCAATAGAAGACGCGCTGGATCAGGATGACTGGGATGGTTATGTAAAATTAACCAAAGCACTCGGTTCAAAAATACAGCTTGTCGGCGACGATTTCTTTGTCACCAATACCAAGTTCCTGGAAAAAGGCATTAAGATGGGCGCCTGTAATTCAATTTTGGTTAAAGTAAACCAAATCGGCACACTTACAGAAACCTACGAAGCGGTAGAGATGGCAAAAAAAGCCGGCTACACTGCGATTATTTCGCACCGCTCAGGTGAGACAGAAGATGCTTTCATTGCAGACCTTGTTGTTGCTCTTGAAACCGGACAGATCAAAACAGGTTCCATGAGCCGTTCAGATCGCACAGCGAAATACAACCAGTTAATGAGGATCGAAGACGAACTTCAGGGCATCAGCCAGTACGCAGGCCGCAAAGCTTTTTATAACATCAAGGGCTAGTTGGGTAAGACCTCTCGCAGAGACGCAGAGGCGCAGAGATCGCAGAGAAGAATAAAGAGAGAATTATTATCTCCTTGTTCTCTGCGTTTTTGCGTCTCTGCGCAAAAAAAATAATATAATATTATGTCAGAACAAAGTGTAGTGCCTATTGATCAAATTTTACCCAACAAGCTGCCGCTTGTGGCTCTTTTGGGGAGACCTATCTTTCCGGGAATTTTTACGCCCATCATGATCGGCAACCCTACTGATGTAAAAGTTGTAGAAGACGCCAATTCCGGCAACGGACTTATCGGGCTTGTGATGATGTTAAATGAAACCGATGCTCCGTCTATCTCAGATTTATATACGATAGGTACAGCCGCCAAAATTGTAAAAAAAATAAATTTGCCGGACGGCGGCGTTAATATTTTTATTTCTACGCTTAAACGGTTTAAGATAAAGAAAACCCTTCATTCGTCCAATCCCATTGTTGCCGCAGTTGAATACCTTGACGAAGAAGAAGACAATACAAGCGAAGTTAAAGCGCTTACACGCGCATTGATTTCTGAAATGAAGCAAATCAGCGAAAACAACCCGCTGTTTTCCGAAGAAATGCGCCTTAATATGATCAATATCGATCATCCCGGAAAAATCGCAGACTTTATCGCCAGCATTCTTAACATTGACAAGGCAGAACAGCAAAAAATACTGGAAATATTAAATGTACGAAAACGCATGGAACAGGTGCTTGTTTTTATAAAAAAAGAACAGGAACTCCTGCGCATTCAGAAAAAAATTCAAAAAGAAATAAACGAAAAAATAGAAAAATCCCAGCGCGATTACTTCTTAAAAGAAGAACTTAAAGCCATTAAAACAGAACTTGGAATGACAACCGATGCCAAAAGTTCAGACTATCAGCGCTTAAAAGAAAAATTTGACGCTTTTAATTTTGAAGGCGAAGTAAAGGAAACAGTGGAACAAGAGCTGGAAAAGTTTCAGCTAATGGAGCCTAATTCGGCGGAATTTACAGTTACGCGCAATTATCTTGACGTTATTGCCGCTCTTCCATGGAATAATCCTCCTGCGGAAAACTTTGAATTAAAAAACGCGCGGGCTATTCTGGAAGCCGATCATTACGGGCTAAAAGATGTAAAAGAGCGTATTATAGAATACCTGGCTGTCAGAAAACTGCGTACTGCGCAGCAGAGTGCTGCGCAGCAAAGCAGCGGTGTACAGCAGGGTGCTGTGCAGCAGAGCGCGGGTTCTATTGTCTGCCTTGTGGGACCGCCCGGAGTAGGAAAAACCTCTGTTGGCAAATCTATAGCGCGCGCTCTTGGCAAGCAATTTTTCCGTTTTTCTGTCGGCGGCATGAGAGACGAAGCGGAAATAAAAGGGCACAGGCGCACTTATATCGGCGCATTACCGGGCAAAATAATACAGGGGCTTAAAATCGTTAAAACCAAAGACCCCGTCTTTATGATCGACGAAATCGATAAAATGAGTTCCAGTTATCACGGAGATCCTGCAAGCGCTCTGCTTGAAGTGCTTGACCCCGAGCAAAACAACGCATTCCGCGACCATTACCTGGATTTACCATTTGATATTTCCAATGTTTTTTTTATTGTTACAGCAAACACAATGGATACTATTCCGCCGCCGCTTTTGGATCGTATGGAAATAATCCAATTGCCCGGATACATTGATACGGAAAAACTGGAAATTGCAAAACGTTATCTTGTTCCAAAAAGCATAGAAAAAAACGGGCTAAAAAAGAATCAAATAAAATATACAAAAGAAAGCCTTTTGTTTATAGCAAATTCCTATGCACGCGAAGCGGGAGTGCGTAATTTTGAAAAAAACCTTGACAAGATTCACCGCAAGCTGGCAAAACAAATTGTGGAAGAAGAAGAAAAAATCAATGAAACAGGGCAAGCTAAATCTTTTCATTTTAATATCGATAGAAAATTTGTAGAAAAACAGCTTGGCAAACCTTTATTCCGCGAAGACGATATTAAAACAGCGGATAAACCGGGAATGTCTGTAGGTTTAGCCTGGACAAGCATGGGAGGCGACACTCTTGTAATTGAAGCAACATCCATCCCCGGCGAAGAAGGACTTACCCTCACCGGCAAAATGGGCGACACAATGAAAGAAAGCGCCATAATAGCCATGACAGTCGCGCGCAAACTTGCTGTTGAACACTACGGAGTTAAACGCGAATGGTTTGAAAAAAACCACATTCATCTGCATATCCCGGAAGGCGCTACCCCAAAAGACGGTCCCTCTGCCGGCATTACAATGGCAACAGCGCTTCTTTCCCTTATGCGCGGAAAAATCATCACGCCAAAACTGGCAATGACAGGAGAGTTATCCCTGACCGGTTTAATTTTGGGCATAGGCGGCCTTAAGGAAAAAACAATCGCAGCCCGGCGCAATAAATCAAAGCATATTATTTTCCCTAAACAAAACGAACGCGATTTGGATGAAATACCGGATCATGTAAAAAAAGGAATAGAGTTCCACGCGGTAGAAAGATTCGAAGAAGTGCTGAAACTGGCGCTTCCGGTTTAAATTTAATCTCAGGTAAAAAACATTTACGCGACCGGGTCATCTTCATCCAGCTCAAGCACTTTTTTAAAATACGATGCTGCTTCATTTTCATAACCGGTTTTAAGAGCAAGCACCCCCAGATTGGAAATTATTGTTACATTTTCTGGGTCATCCTTAATAGCAATTTCAAGTTCCTGTTTTGCACCGGCATAATCTGCCATTTCCATCTTGCAAATAGCAAGCTCATTTCTTGTGTTGCTGTAATCGCCGCCGAGTTCGATAGCTTTTTTTAAAGCAGCCAAAGCATCCTGCCATCTGCCAAGCAGCCGAAGAGCCCAGCCCAAAATGAACCAGCCGTTCCAGGAGCCGGGGTAATCTTCAAGAAAATCACGGATACTGGCAAGACCTTCTTCTGCCTTGCCGTCTCTTACAAATTTATATGCATTCAAATAACTTTCTTCTGCAAGACCCATATCTTTCATTTCATTTAATTTGGTAATAATATCCGGCCGCAAAAAAAGCACAAAGGCGCTGTAATAATCTATCCATTCCTGTTTTGCCTGACGTTCTTCAATAGCGCGTAACATTCCGGCAAGTATCATATCCATTGTAAGATCTGCAAAATCAATCTCTCCGGAAATTTCTACAGGGATCGGGATATCGGAATTAATTAAAAAAACATCATCATCTCTGAGGGAGCCCCCTTTTAATTGTTTGGGAAAATTTGGGGGAACTTTTAAAAAAACAAGGGAACTTTTCATTATTTATTGGGAACCCGCTGAATCTCCTGCCCTTCTTCCAAAGCGCCGCGGAAATCAGCGCGCGTTGACGCAATCATTTCATTCAGACGAATTTTAAAAGCCATGGGAACTGCCGTTTCATCAAAATTAAGGCCCAAAGCAACCATTTCTTTTTTTCCTTCAACGGCTTCGGCACGGACAAAACTTCCTTTTAAAGAAAAAGCTTCCCTTGGGTCGTTAAAATCAATTCGTATTGAAGCTTCTTTATCAAGCAGAAATTTTGCAACACCCATCATAATTATTTTGGAGCCGGAAAAGGATATATCCCTTAATATACAGCGGCGCGGAAGCCCCTGAATAAAGACAGCCGTTTCAGTTGACATGATATTCAATTTGCGCATATTATCCTGAGTTAACGGAATGCGGACATCCTTGCGTTTTGCAGAGTTTACATTTGCGTCCAGAACACGTCCCATAATTTCTATAAAATCATCCGGCGGCCTGTTGGAAAACTGAAGCGTAAACATATTTACATCCTGAGAATTTCCATAGGGAACACTGGCAAGAACACGGGCTGCAACAAAAAATGTGACGGTATTTGTCTCTCCGGAAGGCCTAAAACAAAAACGAAGGTTTATAAAGTTATTGGTTGCCTGAAGTTTTCCAAGCAAACCGGTTTTTACATTTGCGACTATCTTTGCATTTTCAAAAGATGCGGAATAAACAACACAAGGCCAAAAATCATTTCCGCACTTTATATGAATTTGCTGAGTCAAAAGCCCCGTAACCTGTATTATTTCTTTGGTAAAAGTTACAGATATATCCTTAAAGCGTTCATAATAAGATGATATTTTTTGGCTGGTAAGTAATCCCATGCTTTATAATTATAGACAAAAAACAATAATTTTGTCAATTACATAGAAACAGCCTACCCGGCTGTAGCATCAGTTTTTGGAGCTTCTGCAGATTTTACAACAGGAAGGCTTTTTTTGCCGTTTTTAACTGCAGCCTTACAAACTTTGCATATCTTAAATTTCTGCCCCTCGGCTTCCTGCTCGTAAAGAATTTTAACACTATTTCTTTTACAAACCGGACATTCGCCGCGGCCATGAGCAAATTGATCCCGAATTCCCTTGCCTCTGTGGTTTTTTGACATCTATTTCCCCTTATCGCCTTTGCCGGCAGACTTTTCTTCTTTCTTTTTTGCCTTCTTTTTATCATCACCGGTATCAAGTTTATAATCTACCAGTTCCAAAATAACGATTTCTGCCGCATCTCCCTTGCGTTCACCAAGTTTAATAATACGGGTATAACCGCCGTTACGTTCTTTCATTCTGGGCGCAATATTAGTAAAAAGCTTGGCAACAATGGCTTCATCAAAAAGGCGGCTGGAAACAATTCGCCTGTTATGAACTGAATCGATCTTTGCGCGTGTAATCATTTTTTCTGCTGTCCGGCGAACTTCCAGCGCTTTTGCCTTGGTTGTTTTAATTCGTTCCTGTCTAAACAGGCTTGTAACCATGTTGCGGTGCATTGATTTACGGTGCGCCGCCATCATTCCCAGGGGATTAAACCCGCTTCTATGCTTCATTTTCTGCTTCCTTTACTTTGGTTTCTATACGGGCATTCTTAAGAACATTCAAATCGGTTATCCCGAGACTTAAGTTCCACTCTTTAAGCTTTTCCTTGATCTCCTGAAGTGATTTCTTGCCAAAGTTACGCGTTCTGGCAATATCATCTTCGGTTTTGCGCGTAAGTTCCCCAATTGTTTTTATATTTGCATTTTTTAAACAATTTGAAGAGCGTACCGAAAGCTCAAGTTCCTCTACCGGAGTGCCAAGAATTTTCCTGATATGGTCGTTTTCATCGTCAATATCATCTTCGATACCCAGATTGTTTTCATCAAAATTAATAAATACCGAAAAATGATCTTTTGCTATTTTTGCGGCTTCTGCCAGCGCATCTTCCGGCTTAATTGTTCCGTCTGTCCAGATTTCCAGAACCAATTTATCATAATCATTGCGCTGCCCAACACGCGTTGACTCAACATTAAACTTAACCTTTTTAACAGGCGAATAAATTGCATCTACCGGAATAGTATTGATAACTTCGATATAGCGTTCGTTAACTTCAGAAGGCATATAACCGCGTCCAAGATCAATCTGAATCTCAAACCTGATATTTGCATTATCCATTAAAGACATTATGTGCTGACCGGTTGAAAGTATTTCTACCTGACCAAGACGGGCAAAATCATCGCTTTTAATTTCGCGTTTACCGGACCATTCATAGAGCAGAACATCCTGCTCGTTGTCCTCCGGCAGTTTAATGCGAATTTGCTTAAGGTTATTTATTACTTCAAGAGTATCTTCTATAATGTTTGGAATTGTTTCAAATTCGCTGGATACACTGTGAGCAGTTCCATTTGCATCTATAGATTCTATCTTTACCGCAGTAATAGCATAGCCCTGAATTGAGGAAAGAAGAACTCTTCGTAAAGTATTGCCTACCGTTGTGCCAAAACCCGGCTCAAACGGGGAAGCAACAAATTTACCATAATTTTGATTGAGTTCACTATGCTCAAATGTAAAACTTTTAGGGCGTTTTAATCCTTGCATAAGATTCTTACGAGCCATTGTCACTCCTTATTTCGAATACAACTCAATAATCATTTGTTCCTTAATATCACCAAGGTCTGAAATATCAATACGTTTGGGGATTAAAAGGAACTTCCCTTTCATAGTATCAGGATCAAGACTAAGCCACGGCATCACGCCTGACTTTCCAAATTCTTTTAATGATTCCCTGATAATAGCCATCTTACGGCTTCCTTCTGCTATGCTAATTTCATTTTCCGGATCCACAAGATAGGAAGGAATAGTAATTTTTTTTCCGTTAACACATATATGTCCATGTAATACAAGCTGGCGAGCCTGGCTTCTTGATGAAGCAAACCGCATGCGGTAAACAACGTTATCAAGTCGGCGTTCCAGCAATGCTAAAAGGTTTTCACCTGTAATGCCGGGCATACGCATAGCACGGTCAAAGAAAAGACTAAACTGCTTTTCCAGCATTCCGTAAATTCTTTTTAACTTTTGTTTTTCACGTAATTGCACGCCGTAATCGGAACGCTTGCCGGGCCGGGATTTTGGATCCTTCCCTGGTGCTGCCCGCTTTTTATTCATTGGGCATTTATCACTTTTACAGCGGTTCCCTTTCAACATCAATTTTTTCTGTTCAACTCGGCACATCCTGCAAACAGGGCCGGTATATCTTGCCATATTCCTTCTCCCTTATATTCGACGAGTTTTTCTCGGCCTACAGCCATTGTGAGGTATAGGAGTAACATCACTTATTGATTTTACTTTGATACCCATTACACCAAGCTGCCGGATTGCTGATTCCCTGCCAATGCCTGGTCCCTTTACAAATACATGCACTTCACGCAAACCCGCCTGAAGAGCTTTTTGAGCGGCAGTTTCGGTTACAGACTGGGCAGCAAAAGGAGTTGATTTTTTCGCTCCTCTAAACTGCAGCATACCCGAACTCGCCCAGGAAACAGCGTTTCCCATAAGATCAGTAATTGTAACAATAGTATTATTAAAGGTTGCCTGAATATAGACATTGCCTTCATAAACTGATTTTTTCTCTTTCTTTTTCTTTGTAGCTTTTGAAGCTGCTGCCACTTACTCCTCCAATTATTTCTTTTTACCGGCGACGGTTTTCTTTTTACCCTTGCGAGTACGCGCATTTGTCCTTGTACGCTGACCGCGCAGAGGCAATCCTTTACGATGCCGCAAACCGCGGTAACAGCCAATATCCATAAGCCGTTTGATATTCAGCGCAACTTCCGTGCGCAGACGGCCTTCTACCTTATAATCACTTTCAATGATATTTCTCAGTTCATTTAACTCTTCCTGAGATAAATCATTAATCCGCCGCATGGGATCCAGTTTTGCTTTTTCAACAATTTTATCCGCACTGGAACGACCAATTCCAAAAATGTAGGTCAATGCGATATTCACATGTTTATTCGGGAGGTCAACTCCCACAAGACGCGCCATTATTTATACTCCTTCCTAGCCCTGCTTTTGTTTATGCTTGGGATTCTGGCATATAATGCGAATAATCCCATTACGTTTAATAATTTTACATTTATCGCAAATGGGTTTTACGCTGGTTCTGACTTTCATTACTTATAATCTCCTAAATCCATAATCTTTACAATACCTATTCCTACAAGTTCCTGCCGCGTAACCGACCGCGCTTTACCAAACCTTCATGATGATGCATCTTTAAAAGCCCTTCTATCTGACTCATTGTATCCAAATCAACGCCAACCAAAATGAGCAGCGATGTACCGCCCATCAGGTACGAAATTGAAGTTGGAAAGTTAAACGCCCATTGAATAATGGTCGGAATAACGGCAATAAAGGCAAGATATATTGCGCCCGGAAGTACAATGCGGTTCAGGATTTTAGTGAGGTGATCTTCAATACGATCTGTCCTAATCCCGGGAATGGAACCGCCATTTTCACGAATTTGCTTTGCTATTTCTATGGGGTTAAGCGTTACCTGTGTATAAAAATATGCAAAGAAAATAATCAATAGCACATAAATAACATTGTAAAGCATACCCCTGGGGCTCAATGCATTTGCAACAGCGCCAAGCCATGCAACATTACCGCCGACAGTCTGCGCTATTTGCAGCGGAAAGGTAAGAATTGATGAAGCGAAAATTACAGGAATAACGCCGGACGGGTTAATTTTAAACGGGATGTATGTATTCTGCGCCCCGAACATTTTTCTGCCAACAACCCTCTTTGCATAATTTACAGGAATTTTACGCTGACCTTGCTGTTCAAAAACAACAAGAGCAATTATAGCAACAAACATTACAAGAACAATAATTACAAAGACAGGGTTAAGGTTTCCCTTCCTCATCATATCGATTAATTCCCAAACAGCCTGAGGCAGCCGCGCGACAATTCCCGCAAATATTAAAAGCGATATACCGTTACCGACACCTCGTTTTGTGATCTGCTCGCCAATCCACATAAGGAACATGGTTCCCGTTGTAACGGTAAGCATGGCAATCAGGGTAAACGGCAATATACCGATATTAAGAAGGTTATCAACACTGCGGGAGATAGCCTGAGCATACTGGGTAACTGCATAAGATTGAATTAAACAAACAAGAACGGTTCCGTATCTCTGCCATTTTTGAATTTTCTTTTTGCCGCCGTCTTCCTGAGATATTTTTTTAAGACTTGGGAAAACAATAAGCAAGAGCTGCATGATAATGGACATGGAGATGTAAGGCATAATTCCAAGCATGAATACCGAGAAGTTCGAGAATGCACCGCCGGCAAAGAAGTCCAGATAGTCAACTATCGGGTTTCCGGTATTTACCTGATCCATGAAATAGCGGGATAATTCCCTTACATTGATTCCGGGTATCGGAAACACTGCGCCAATCCTGAATACCGTTAACATTCCAATAGTAAAGAGGATGCGCTCACGCAGTTCTTTAATTCTAAAAATTCCAACTATAGGATTAGCCATTTATTTCCCGCCTGCCTTTTTATTTTTTGGCTGCGCCTTTTGTACAGGAGGAATAACTGATATATCGCCTCCCGGTTTTTCAATTTTTGCCTTTGCAGCTTCAGACGCTGCATCAACCTTAAAGCTAAGTTTTTTTGTAAGCTCACCGTTTGCCAAAATCTTTATTGGAACATTGGCAGAACTCTTAACCAGTCCCTTTTTAACAAGGGATGAAAGATCAACAGTCTCGCCTGCTTCATAGCGTTTTTCAATTTCGCTCAGGTTAATGACCTGCCATTCCTGCTTGAACGGATAATTGGAAAACCCTCTGCGTGCAATTCTGCGGTAAAGAGGCATCTGTCCGCCTTCAAAACCAACATAAGTTTTACCGCCGGAACGGGCTTTCTGACCCTTGTGCCCCTTGCCGGATGTAGTTCCCTTGCCGGAACCCTGACCGCGTCCCAGTATCTTTTTTTTCTTGTTCGCACCTTCGGGCGCGTGTAAATTAAAATCGTGCGCCATTATTTTACCTTACCGTTTTCTTCATTTACTTTTTCGACTTCAACTAAATGAGATACATGTCTGACCATTCCAAGTATTTCAGGAGAATCTTCCTGCACTTTACTGGAACCAATTTTGCGAAGACCCAAGGAACGGACTGTGGCACGATGTTTAGGAAGAGCGCCGATAGTACTGCGAACCAGACGGATTTTTATCTTTGCCATACCAATCCTCCAATTAACCCCATAATTCATTCAGGGACTTACCCCGGTTTCTTGATATTGTCCTGGCATCCATCATCCTGCTAATGCAATCAAATGTTGCCTTGACCACGTTATATTGACTTGACGAACCGATTGACTTGGAGAGTACATCGGTAACGCCGCCGGCTTCCATGATTGCCCGCACAGGTCCTCCCGCTATAATGCCGGTTCCTGAACAGGCAGGTTTAAGAAGAACGCGGGAAGCTTTAAAAAACCCGGTTACTTCATGTGGAATGGTGCCGTTTTTAACAGGCAAAAGGATCATTTTACGTTTTGCCTTATCTATACTTTTGCGAATCGCTTCAGAAACATCGTTCGCTTTGCCAAAGCCAAAACCTACTTTTCCTTTTCTGTCGCCAATAACTGTAAGCGCCGAGAAGGAAAAACGCCGTCCGCCTTTTACTACTTTCGCAGTGCGGTTAAGCTTTACCAGTTTTTCAACAAATTCTTTTTCTATCGGCTCACGATCACCGCGATCACGATGTCCGCGGCCTCTTCTGCCCCCCTTGCTCTCTGCACGGGTATCTTCAAAAGTATCGCCGGCGCCCGCTTCTGCTGATGCATCCGCATCAACTTCGTTATCTTTATCTACGACATCTTTAATATGTGCCATTGTACCCCCTAGAAAACTATCCCGGCTTTCCGGGTTCCATCGGCTAATGCCTTAATAATTCCATGATATAAATATCCATTGCGATCAAAAACCACAGTTTTGATATTGTTTTCCAACAGACGTTTACCAATTATTTCACCAAGCTGTCCTGCGCCTTCAACGGTAACCTTGATATTTTTAAGTTCCCCTTCCAGGGTAGAGGCAGAAACAAGAGTATGCCCCTTTATATCATCAATAATCTGAACCGAAAGACGGCGGTTGCTTTTTGTAACAGTCATCCGCGGACGTTCCGCAGTTCCTGATATTCTTTTGCGGATATGAACCTTTCTTCTGAGCCGTTTTCTGCTTTTTTCCAACATTTTCTGTAACATATACCTACCTCAAACTCCGTCTATTTTACGCCTGATTTACCGACTTTCCGCCTGATGATTTCATCGTCATAACGGATACCTTTGCCCTTGTAAGGTTCAGGTCCTCTTAATTTACGCACTTGAGCTGCAAACTCACCTACCCGCTGTTTGTCAATTCCGCTAATTACAATTTTTCCGCCCGGATCTGTAGAGACAGAAAGTCCTTCCGGAATGGCGACAAAAATATCATTTGAGTACCCAAGGCTCATGGAAAGAAGCTTTCCCTGAACTTCAGCGCGGTAACCAACACCGTTAACAATAAGCGATCTGTTAAAACCGACAGAAACACCTATTACCATATTATTAAGAAGATTGCGGTAAAGGCCATGAAATGCCTTCGCCTGCTTTTCTTCATTTTGCCGGCCAACTACTATTTCCCCGCCCTTATCTTCAAAAGTAATTACGGGATGGAACTTTTGTTTAAGTTTTCCCTTTGGACCTTCAACGGTAATCTCTTCGTTTAGAAAAGTAACTTTCACCCCGCTGGGAACCTTAACTGGTATTTTTCCAATTCTCGACATATTAACCTCTATCGTTTGACCAATCTTACCAGACAGTACAAATTACTTCACCGCCGACTTTTTTCTCGGCAGCTTTCTTGCCTGTTGTAACACCCTGTGACGTAGAAACGATCAGGGTTCCGTAGCCGTTCAATACCCTCGGCATTTTTTTATAGCCCATGTAAACACGGCGTCCTGGTTTTGAAACCTTTTCAATACCGTGAATAATCGGTACGGTATTGTCATCATATTTAAGGAAAACCCGGATAACATTTGCGCCTTCCTGATTTGCCTTTTTAAAATTCTTAATATACCCTTCAGTCTTTAAAATCTTGACTATCTCAAGCTTAAGCCTGGATGTGGGAATATCGACTTTTTCATGTCTTGCCATGCCGGCATTTCTAATCTTTGTCAGCATGTCCGCAACGGGATCTGATATGCTCATCCGTATTCTCCTACCAACTTGATTTTGTTACGCCGGGAATTAGCCCTTCGCTCGCGAGTTTTCGGAAGCAAAGACGGCACATTTCATATTTCCGCAAAAAACCCCTTGGCCTTCCGCAGATCCTGCAGCGATTCACTTTTCGTGTTTTATACTTTGGAGTCCGCTGCGCTTTAATCATCATAGCTTTTCTTGCCATTTTTACCCCTTATTTCCTGAAAGGCATTCCAAACTTGCTAAGGAATGCTTTTGCTTCTGCATCAGTTTTTGCCGATGTAACTATAACAATATTTAATCCGGCAATTTTTTCTATTTTATCAAAATCAATTTCCGGAAATATAATCTGTTCCTGAATACCCAGCGAATAATTTCCATGACCGTCAAAAGCATTTTGATTAATGCCATGGAAGTCCTTAACGCGCGGAAGCGCAACATTTACAAGCCTGTCAAAAAACTCATACATCATGGCTCCGCGTAAAGTTACCTTTGTTCCGATTTCCTGACCTGCCCTGATCTTGAAATTCGCGATACTCTTTTTTGCTTTTGTTTTAACCGCTTTTTGCCCGGTTATCTGCGACAATGTTCCAACAGCAGCATCCAAAAGCTTTTTATTCTGAAGAGCTTCGCCAACTCCCATACTTACTATTATCTTTTGCAGCTTTGGTATCTGCATACTGGACTTATAAGCAAATTCCTTGAGCATTTCAGGCGCAATTGTTTCCTTGTAAATCTTTTTTAACCGAGGCACATAGTTTTTATCCATTAAAGGGCCTCCCCGCATTTTTTGCAAATTCTGATTTTCTTGTCACCATCAAGCTTATAACCAATACGTGTCGGTCCGCATTTTTTACAGACAATCATAAGGTTGGAAGAATGAATAGCCGCTTCTATCTCGACAATACCGCCGCGATCCTGCTGCTTTCTTTTTTTCTTCGCTTTTTTAACCATGTTCAAACCTTCAACAAGAATCCGGTCTGCATCACGTACTACCTTTAAAATCCTGCCGCGTTTTCCCTTGTCTTTACCGGCAATAACTTCGACAGTATCTTCTTTTTTAAGTTTAAATTTATGCAATGCTTCTGCCATCGTTCTCTCCTTTACAGAACCTCTGGGGCAAGAGAAATGATTTTCATAAATTCACTTCTTTCCCTCAATTCCCGCGCCACAGGTCCAAAGATACGCTTACCCTTTGGATTTAATGCAGCATCAATAATGACGCAGGCATTATCATCAAACCTGATATAGGTTCCATCAGGGCGGCGGTACTCTTTACTTATGCGTACTACAACCGCCTTCTCAATAGTGCCTTTTTTTATGGTTGATGTGGGCAATGCTTCTTTTACTGCCACAACAACAATATCGCCAATCCCGGCATATCTTCTGCGGGTACCGCCCAAAACTTTGATGCACTGGGCTTTTTTGGCGCCTGAATTATCTGCCACATTCAGGAAGCTTTCTACTTGAATCATCTCTATCTCCCCTTATTTGGCGCGCTCAATAATTTCTACAAGCGTCCAGCATTTTTCCTTGCTGATTGGCCTGCATTCTATTACACGAACTCGATCGCCGATCTTAGCTTCGTTTTTCTCGTCATGGGCTTTTACTTTTTTAGACCGTTTGACATATTTTTTATAAAGAGGATGAAGGGTCAGAGTTTCGATAGAAACTACAATCGACTTTTCCATCTTGTCACTTTTTACAATGCCGATAAATTCTTTTTTGCTAGTTGTTTTTTCTGGCATTATTTAGCCTCCGCAGCTTTTTGTTTTGAATCGGATGCCTCAACCATAGTTTCATGCGCGTGTATCAAAGTGTTGAGCCTTGCAATTTGCCGGCGCATTGTACGCTTTTGCAGAGGATTATCCACATGACCTATAACAAGCTTAAAACGAAATTCCATAAACTTTCTTTTAAGCTCATCCCGCTTGGCTTTCAGTTCAGGATATGACAGATTTTTGAATGAGTTCTTCATGTATCCCCCTAAGCCCCAAGTTCCATTTCTGAACGAGCCACAAATTTTGTTTTAATCGGCAATTTTGATCCTGCCAAAGCCATTGCTTCTTCCGCAAGAGCGCGGGTAATACCGCCGCCCAGTTCAAACATAACAGTACCTGGTTTTACAACAGCTACCCAATATTCGGGAGCGCCTTTCCCTTTACCCATGCGGGTTTCTGCCGGTTTCTTTGAAAACGGCTTATCCGGGAAAATACGAATCCACATTTTACCGCCGCGTTTTACATGACGGTTAATGGCAACACGAGCCGCTTCCAGCTGACGGTTTGTGATCCACATTCTGTCCAATGCAACCAGAGCAAAATCACCAAATACAACACTGTTGCATCTGGTAGCATTACCCGGCATATTGCCTCTTTGCACCTTGCGGCGCTTTACACGTTTTGGACTAAGCATATTATATTAACTCCTGGCGGGAGCTCTTTCCCGCCGTTTGCGAACAAGAGCGCCTGCGTCTTCTTTCTGTTCTTTACCGTATTTCATGCCGTTGTAAACCCAAACCTTTACGCCAATTGAACCAAAAGGAGTATGAGCTTCGGCAAAACCATAATCTATATCCGCACGCAAGGTATGAAGAGGAATGCGTCCTTCTTTTGCTTCTTCTGTACGGGACATTTCCGCGCCGCCAAGCCTTCCGGAAAGCCGCACTTTTACACCCTGTGCATTGCCTTTCTTGATTGCATTGGTTATCGCCTGTTTCATTGTCCGCCTGAATGATGAACGTGCCAAAAGCTGACGTGCAATATTCTGCGCGATAATCTGCGCGTTGTTATCGGGGTTTCTTACTTCTTTAATTTTAATTTGAACTTTTTTACTGACTTTCTTTTGTAAATCATTGCCTATCTTTTCGATATTGGCGCCTTTAACACCAATGATTACGCCGGGACGCGCCGTATGAATGGTAATTGTAATTCTCTGCGGATGCCTGATGATTTCCAGTTCAGCAATATCCGCTCCCTTGGTTTCCGGCATATCCATGATAAGCTCACGAAGTTTTAAATCTTCGTGAAGAGCATCAACATACTCCCTTGGGTCAACATACCAGCGGGAACTCCATGTTTTATTAATACCTATTCTAAGCCCTGTAGGGTTAACTTTTTGTCCCATTATTTAGCCGCCTTTTTGGAAGGTGCGCTCTTTGAATTCGAGCCTACCGTTTCATCGACCACTACAGTTATATGACACATTCGTTTTAACTGCATATCCGCACGACCTCTGCCGCGGAACCAAATTCTTTTAAGACGCGGTCCCTCGTCAATATAAATTTCGCGTACATAAAGCATATCCTCATCAAGTTTCTTGTTATCCGCAAGAGCATTCGAAGCTGCGGATTTTACAGTCTTGCTTATAAGCTCCGCCCCCTTATGAGGCATATTTTCCAAAATGGAAATTGCTTCCGGATACGGCAAACGGCGCACAAGATCGGCAACTGGTCTGACTTTATAGGGCGAACCAATGAGGTATTTACTTATAGCCCTGTAACCTGATTTCTTATCTTTCATAATATTGCCTATTTGCCTCCGGCCTTCTTGTCAGAACCTGCATGCCCCCGGAAAATACGGGTAGGTGCAAACTCACCAAGCTTATGGCCAACAAGGTTCTCCGTAATATACACGGGGATCCATGTTTTGCCGTTATAAACAGAGATGGTTCCTCCTACCATTTCAGGAATAATAGTGGAACACCGGGAATATGTTTTAATCATTTTCCTTTCCCCGGACTTACTCAACTCCAGCACTTTTTTATACAGGCTCTTTTCGATAAAAGGACCCTTCTTAACGGATCTTGACATACTTCCTTCCTAACCTCTATTTCTTCTTACCGCGGCTTACAATAAACCGGGATGACGGTTTGTGCTTTTTGCGGGTTTTATATCCCTTTGTAGGCTGGCCCCATGGTGTAACAGGGTGACCGCCCTTGCTCCTTCCTTCGCCGCCGCCATGCGGATGATCTACCGGATTCATCGACATGCCGCGAACTGTCGGGCGAATGCCTCTCCAGCGTTTGCGGCCCGCTTTGCCGTCAACAGTATTCATATGGTCTTCGTTGCCTACGCTTCCAATCGTCGCATAACATTTCTTAAATACCATTCTCATTTCGCCGGACGGCAGTTTTATGGTGACATAATCGCCTTCTTTTGCGGCGATAAGAGCGCCTGCTCCTGCGGAACGGGCTATCTGACCGCCCTTACCGAGTGTCAGCTCTATATTGTAAACAGTAAAGCCAAGAGGAATATTTTCCAAAGGAAGAGCATTGCCCGGCTCAATGGAAGCATCCGGACCGCTGATAATTGTTGCGCCGACCTTTAATGTTTTGGGAGCAATAATGTAGCGTTTTTCGCCGTCTTTGTAAAAAATGAGAGCGATGTTTGCGCTGCGGTTGGGATCGTATTCAAGAGAGGCAACTTTACCCGGAATACCGATCTTGTCACGTTTAAAATCTATTATTCGGTATTTGCGCTTGTGACCGCCGCCCTTATGCCACATACTGATACGGCCATTCGCATCACGTCCGGCTCTGTTTTTTTTGCCCTTTGTAAGAGACTTTTCCGGTTTTGCGCCTTTTGTAAGTTCTGAATAATCCAGACTTGTATACTGACGCATTCCCGGCGTTATTGGTTTATATGTCTTAATTGCCATATTTACACGCCCTCAAAAATTGTAATCTTCTCATCTTTGGGAAGCTTGACAATTGCCTTCTTCCAGGTGGAAGTAAGACCTTTCCGGTAGCGCAGCCTTTTGGGCTTTCCGCCTACCACCATTGTTGTACAAGAAACAGGGTGCACATTGAATAATTTAGCAACCGCTTCCTTGATCTGCGTCTTGTTCGCCGATTGGGCAACTTTAAAGACATACTTTCCTTCTTCGCGTAATTGATTCGCCTTTTCAGAAAGCACAGGTTCAATCAAAATATCTTCGTAATACATTACTGCCCGGCCTCCCTCTCATTATAAAATTCATTAAGTTTTTTTACGGCAGTTTCAAGAATAATAACCTGGCGTCCGTAAAACAGCTCATGCGCTTCCAAACGATTATAGGAAAGATATTTAAGCCAGGGAATGTTTGCCGCTGCTCTCTTAAGCATTGGATCATCATCTTTTAAAATCAATACAGTTCTTAAACCGGGTTCAAATCCTGCATTTTTAAAATTATCAAGCAGACCTGCCAAATCTTTGGTTTTTCCTGATTCGACAGAAAAATCTTCGATTACTTTTAAAATATCGCTTTGTGCTTTTAAACTAAGAATTGTTTTAAGCGCTAAACGTTTTGCTTTTTTTGGCATTGAATAGGAAAAATCTCTTGGTTTAGGTCCAAAAATTGTACCGCCGCCTACAAGAATAGGAGATTTTTTATCACCCTGACGCGCGCGACCTGTGCCTTTTTGTTTAAATGGCCTTGCATTTGAACCATGAATTTCGGCGCGGCCTTTTGTACAGGCGCTGCCTTGCCGTCTGTTGGCAAGTTCATTGTTTATCGCATACCATATAAGGTCTTCATTTACAGGAAGACCAAAAACATTATTGTCTAAATCAATTGTCCGCAGTTCTTTGCCTTCTTTTGAATACACTTTAAAGTTCATGTTTACCGTCCCTTTTTAACCGCAGAACGAACAAACACCAACCCTTTGTTGATGCCGGGAACCGCGCCCCTGACCATAATGAGCTGTTTCTCAATATCCATTTTAACTACCTTGAGGCTCAAAACCGTTACTTTTTCACGTCCCATGCGTCCCGGCAATTTTTTGTTTTTGAATGTTCTTGCCGGATAAGTATTCTGACCTGTTGAACCAGGTTCACGATGAAACTTGGAGCCGTGAGTTTTGCGTCCGCCGCTAAAACCAAAGCGTTTTACAACACCCTGAAATCCCTTGCCTTTTGAAACACCGGAAACATCAACATATCTGATGCCTTCCAGCAATTCAATTCCAAGCGTATCTCCAACAGCTACTTCTTTTTCAAAATCGCGCAATTCGCGAATTTTTTTCTTTGGCGGGATAGCTTCCGGAAACTGACCTGCATTTGGTTTTGTTATCCGATTTTTCTTTACATCGTCAATACCAACTACAACAGCAGCATAACCGTCTGCATCCTTTGTTCTTGTGCCAAGAACAACATTCGGTTCTATCCTCATCACAGTAACCGGAAACTGATTACCTGCGTCGTCGAAAACCTGTGTCATTCCAACTTTTCTGGCATATAGCCCTAACATCGTTGCTCTCCTAAGCTTGACCGGCGGCCAAGCATACCGCACGTTATGTGACCGTCTGGTTCCAGGCAGCCACACCGTCTACGGGTATTTTATTGTTTGATCTCTACATCCACACCGGCAGGAAGTTCAAGTTTCATTAAAGAATCCATTACTTCTGCAGAAGGGTTAATGATATCAATCAACCTCTTGTGAGTCCGCATTTCAAATTGCTCGCGGCTCTTTTTGTTTACATGCGGTGAACGTAACACAGTCACCTTGTTAATTCGTGTCGGCAGAGGGATAGGACCTGTAACTTTTGCTCCTGCTTTCCGCACTGCCATGGCGATAGATTTCGCGCTCTGATCAATTAGTTCAACATCAAAACCGCGCAGCCTTACGCGAATTCCTTCCTTAGCCATTGTTCCTCCAATCTGACCACTTCGCAAGAAGCGGTCAGACAAATCGCCTTATTCGATAATCTCGGTAACCTGACCGGAGGCTACTGTTTTGCCGCCTTCGCGAATAGCGAAACGCAAGCCCTTTTCCATGGCGATTGGATTAAGAAGTTCGCCGATAACTTCGGTATTGTCACCGGGCATAACCATCGCTACGCCATCCGGGAGCACAACAGTTCCGGTAATGTCTGTAGTGCGGAAATAGAACTGCGGACGATAACCGGTGATAAACGGCTTATGCCTTCCGCCTTCTTCTTTGGACAGACAGTAAATCTGACCTTTGAATTTTTTATGGGGCTGAATTGAACCCGGTTTCGCAAGAACCTGACCGCGTTCAACATCTTTTTTGTCTACGCCGCGCAGAAGTGTGCCAACGTTATCGCCGGCCTGTGCATCTTCAAGCAGCTTATTGAACATTTCGATACCGGTAATAACTGTCTTTTTGGTAGGTCTGATACCGACAATTTCAACTTCTTCGTTAAGCTTAAGAATACCGCGTTCCACTTTACCGGTAACAACTGTACCGCGTCCCTGAATGGTGAACACGTCTTCGATAGGCATAATAAAGGGCTTATCTGCATCACGTACGGGATCCGGGAAATAGGAGTCCATTGCTTCAAGAAGATCGTCAATGCATTTTGTTGCTTCGGGGTTATCCGGTTCGGACATGGCTTTAAAAGCAGAACCTTTAATGATGGGAGTTTTGTCGCCGGGGAATCCGTTTGCGGAAAGAACATCTTTTACTTCTTCTTCTACAAGTTCCACGAGATCGGGATCGTCAAGAAGATCGATTTTGTTAAGAAATACGATCATGTGAGGAACGCCTACCTGACGGGCAAGAATGATATGCTCGCGTGTCTGGGGCATAACCGAGTCGGGCGCGGAAACTACAAGAATAGCTCCGTCCATCTGAGCGGCGCCTGTTATCATGTTTTTGATATAGTCGGCGTGTCCGGGACAGTCGATATGCGCATAATGGCGCTTTGTTGACTGATACTCCAGGTGACGGGTATTAATGGTAATACCGCGGGCTTTTTCCTCCGGAGCATTGTCGATTTGATCATAACTCATAACCTTGTCGCCGAATTTTTTTGCGCAGTGCTGAGTTATAGCCGCAGAAAGAGTGGTCTTACCATGATCTACGTGACCAATCGTTCCAACATTCATGTGGGGTTTAGTCCGATTGAATTTATCCTTTGCCATTTGTGTGTCCTCCTTAATGGGCACTTAATAAAATACTTCTTTCAAAATAACCGCAAATTAAACCAACGGTATGCGATTAGATTGTAAAATATCTGAGGTAAAGCGCACTTAAGCCCTGTACCGCAGTGTACATAAATTATGAGATTAGAAATGAACAAAGGCGGGAATTCTGACATCGAACGCTGCCTGTTTGCAAGCTTAACGTTCAGCAAATTCTATCCACTCTCGTTCCACCTATCTCACTAGTTAAAACCAACTTGTTGGTTTTAACTATGGGGCAAACCGTAAGGCGGTTTAACCGCTTTGCAGTTTGCCATGATCGGTTTGGAAACCAAAATCATTAATTTACCGCAGGTACTACCAGCGATAATGAGCGAAAGCTTTGTTGGCTTCCGCCATTTTATGAGTATCTTCTTTCTTTTTGAAAGCAGTACCTGTATTATTATATGCATCCAGGAGTTCCGCTGCAAGACGGTCTCCCATGCCTTTTCCTGAACGGGCGCGCGCCGCACTGATTATCCACCGCATTCCAAGTGCTTCACGCCTGGTTTCCCGGATTTCTACGGGAACCTGATAAGTCGCGCCGCCAACGCGCCGGGACTTAACTTCGATCATCGGCTTTACATTATCTAAAGCTTTTAAAAAAACTTCAAGGGGTTCTTTCTCGGTTTTTGTATGAAGAACATTAAGCGCTTCATGAACAATGCGAAGACCAAGAGAACGTTTCCCCTCCCACATCATGCGGTTTACAAACTTTGAAACCACGACACTGTTGTATTTCGGGTCCGGAAGTATTCCCCTGTCGATTGTCTTTTTCTTTCTACCCATAAATACACCTAAGCCTTGGGCCGTTTAGCGCCGTATTTTGACCGGCCGCGTTTCCGATCTGTTACACCTAAGGTATCTTTCGCTCCGCGGATAATATGGTACCTTACGCCTGGAAGGTCTTTTACACGTCCGCCCCTGACCAAAACCACCGAGTGTTCCTGCAAATTATGCCCGATTCCGGGGATATAGGCGGTAACTTCGGTTCCATGGGAAAGGCGTACACGGGCTACTTTACGAAGGGCTGAATTGGGCTTTTTCGGCGTTACAGTCATTACACGAGTACAAACACCGCGTCTCTGCGGGCAGGAATGTAAAGCCGGGGATTTCGTTTTGGAAGTAATCTTTTTTCGTCCAAAGCGAACCAATTGGTTAATAGTAGGCATTCGTTAAAAACTCCTAAAAAGCTCGTATTTACGGACACAGTCCTAGACTGTCCCCTAAGCCCCTAAAGAAAAACAAGAGGCTGGATTCAAAATGTAACAAAATGTAAAAAAAAGATCAAGTGGTTTTTATTTTTTTTTTATTTTTTTTTGGTGACAGCCGCCACCGCTATCCATAGCGTCTATATATCCTGATATACACTACATCTAGTGTAGGAGGGTCAAAACCCTCGCCCCAGCCATCCTATCAATAAATAAGTATACCATTTTATCGTAAATTCGAGTACAATTTTTATATGCTGTTAATAATTATACAAGTTCTGATTTTAGCCTCCCTTGTCCTTTCGGGTTATATGATCGCAGTTACCCTGCAGCGGTGCCGAAGCGAAAAAAGGTTTGGCTTTGTTTATTGTATCGTTACAGTCTTCCTGTATACACTGGGCTATTTTATTGAAATAACCTGCGGAAATACCGAGGGGGCTGTAGTTGCAATAAAGATAATGTATGCCGGAAGCTGTTTTATGTCTCCCTTCTTTTTCTTCTTTGTAGCCGATTACTGCGAAGTTCGAATACCAAAGAAATATTACCAAATTCCTCTGCTTATAATACCTATTCTTCTTTATGCGGTTGTACTAACCTTTGATCGTCATCAGCTGCTTTACACAAATTATTATTACAATCCGGACAGCGCAATCCAAAGTATGACCATTAAACCGGGTCCTTTGTATCTTGTGGGCACTTTTTACCCTCTTTTTTGTATAATTTTTTCCTGTATTGTTCTGATTCGCAGCATAATACAACAAAGCCGGGGGCGGCGATACGGCCTTGTACTTCTTCTGATAAGCGCCCTGGCTCCATTAGTCGCCAATTTTACCTATGTTTTACTAATGTTCTTTTTTGAATCAACTTTAAAAGGGGTTAACTTTACCGCTTTTATGATGATCCTGACCAATTTTATTTTTTATTACAATATAATAAGAAGCGATATGTTTGATCTTGCGCCCAAGGCGCACGCCATCACCCTGGATTTAATCCGGGATGCCTTCGTAGTTCTTGATAACGGCATGGCTTATACCGGATCAAATAAAAGAGCAAATGAACTTTTTCCCGGTATAAAAGAACATCAAAAAGGCTCTTCTATTTTTTCGTTTAAGAACTGGCCATTGGAACTGTCAGATAAGTTAAAAAATGCCACCGACGATGTAGATGTTGACAAGGAACTTGAGTTTACTTTGACCCATAAGCCGGGGAAAATTTATTCAAGCTGGCAAAATAGAATAAAATCTGAATCGGGAGCTACACTGGGCTGGATCATTATGGTTCAGGATATAACCGAGACCAAGACATTGATTCTTAATATCGAGGAAGCGCATCAAAAACTTCAGTATTTTAACGAGAACCTGCGCCGCGCATTTAACACTTATCTGTCAGAAGAAGTTGTCGAAGAAATTGTAAGCGATCCTTCCAAGCTGCAGCTTGGCGGAATAAACCGTCACATGACGGCATTGTTTACTGATATAAGAAAGTTTGCCAGTATATCAGAAGCATTAAATCCAAAGCAGCTGGTAGATTTGCTTAACTACTATCTTTCTACCATGAGCGATATAATCCTTGAGCAAAAAGGAACGATAGACAAATATCAGGGCGATGCGATAATTTCGTTCTTCGGCGCGCCTTTGGAATTAAAAGATCACGCGCTCAGAGCCTGTGTCGCCGCAATTATAATGAAACGGATAGAAAAAAAAGTAAATAAAGATATTCGCGAAAAAAATATCAGCCCCATACCTATCTATACCAGAATTGGAATTAACTCCGGCGAAATGATAGTAGGAAACATGGGTACACAGAAAAAGATGAACTATACGATAATCAGCAATGCTGTAAACCTGGCGGCGCGGCTAGAAGGCGTAAACAAACAATACGGAACGTGGATTCTTGCCTCTGAAGCGACAATACAGGAAACAGGGGATCATCTTCTTACACGGCAGCTTGATCGTATCAGAGTTGTAGGAATTCAGGAACCTATCCGCATTTACGAAATTCTGGAAACAATGGATGACGCTTCCGAAGATTTACGAAAACTGGTACAGCTTTTTAATGAAGGTTTTTCTCTTTTTGAAGCGCGCAAATGGAAAGACGCGGAATCAAGCTTTAAAGAGATACTTAAACAATTCCCCAACGATGGTCCTTCCCGCGTATATTTAAAACGATGTACTAAATTCCAGGATAATCCGCCAGTGGCTGATTGGGACGGGGTTTTTAATCTTACGGAAAAGTAGGCTATCCAGAAATGTATGCCTAAAGATTATGCTTGGGGTCCTGTCGGGGGCCAAAAAGCACCGTATGCTCCGCACACGGCACTTTTTGCCACCCGACACCCCTCAAGTATGTTTCTGGGCATACATTTCTGAAACCGGTGGAGAAAACAACTGTAGCCGCTTCGCGGAATTTCAAGAGCTTCACATTTCAGATTAGCGCATGTATGGTTTATCCCCATAATGCGTACGGCATTGAGATACTTCTATAGTTGGGGGTAATAATGCTGCGCTATTCTTTATTTCCAATCTTCTATTTTTAGACCTTTTATTCTTTGAAATTCGTCTGTATTATTTGTAACCAATATCATTTTTAGTGATTTTGCATGAGCTCCTATTAACATATCATAAGGACCAATTAAACAATTTCTGTCTTTTAGGTCCTTTTTGATTATCCCATATTCTTTTGCTGCATTTTCATCAAAACTTTTTACTTCAAAAATTGATAAAAATTCCATTAAGGCTATTGTATTTTTTTCTTTATAATCCGGATTTGCATTTTCTATTCCAAATTCCAGTTCAGCAAGAGTAATACTTGATAAATAAAGTCCTTTTTTCCTGTTTTTCTTTAATTTATCCATAACATTTGGGAATTTTCTTTTAATTATGAATATGCACATGTTTGTATCAAATAAGTACATTAAAATCCTTCTCTTTTTTGATCAATTCCCTGATTTCTGCCTTCTGCCATAAAATCATCCGAGAAATTATTTAATCCATGTAAAAACACTTCCCATTCTTTATCAACCGGAAATAACATAACAGCCTCTCCAATCCTTCTGATATAAACATTATTTCCATTAAATTGATATTCTTTTGGAAGTCTTACGGCTTGGCTTCTGCCATTTAAAAATAATTTTGCAGTTTGCATATTGTACCCCTATGCTTCTAGTATATACCATGATATATACTTTGTCAAGTCCAATATAGTTTTTTTCTCGATTTTTTAGTCAAATGCCGCTGCTACAAAATTTCCCATGCTGTTTCTAGAAATTTTTCCGTTAATTCCATAATTAGTTCTTTGGTATCGTCCCCATCATAAGGACGCATTGAAAAATGCTCATCATCCAAAGATTTAATATACCATAACGAATAATCTGTTCCTTTGCTTGATGAGTTAACCAGGTAAATTTCTATTTTTTCATCATCAGTAGGTTTACTGGTCATAAAGTAAAATGTTTTTCCGTCAGGATTAGTATAATTCCTATTTCTTAAGTTCATAAAGTTTTATCAAAACCTATGAGTTACAGAACCGCCAACGTCCCTTATCTCGCTGCCGCTTATTCTATAAACAACTCTGTCATTAATATCCCTGATTTCATCGCCGTTAATCCTGTGGGTAACCCTGTCAGAAACGTCTCTGATTTCGTTGCCGTTTATTCTGTGAGTTACTCTGTCAGAAAGATCCCTAATCTCATTTCCGTTTCTCCTGTGGGTTACATTGCCGTTTACGTCTCTAATGTCTGCCATTTTTTGCTCCTTTTTTTAAGCTTATCATATTTTAAGCTATTTATCAAACTCGCCTGCTTCTGATAATGTCTTCATCATTTCATACATACGGGGTTGTGTCTGCATATAATTTGTACATATTTCTTCGTCAACTGTATTAGCTTTGTCTACTACAGCAAGACAAAGTTCGTAATTACCCATTTTACAGGCAATAGCAGCAGCATTCATTAATCCAATTATTTGCATATTGTCATTACCAGCATCCTTACCCATATCTGATAATTCAATGAATCTTACAAATGCTGCTTCATCTGCTTGTTCGTGTAATCTTTCAATTTCGGCTGTTATGGTTTCTTCCCAGTTTTCATTTGCCATTTTTGTCTCCTTTGATAATTTTATCAAGTTTACTATCATAATGGCAACAGGTAAAGTTCTACTTCCTTTATAATTCTTCAAGGGCTTCACGATAATCTTTATTTTGGGAATCAATTTCAATTGCCATTTCAATATTTGAAATTACTAAATCTTTATCACTCTTAAAACCATCATTAATTTTATATTTAAAACATTCAATTTCAGTTAAATGTTTTAATACAATTGATACCTGTATATCATTTTTAACATCTAATATATTTTTCCATTCTGCTTTTTTAATTATTTGTTTTTCTGCTTTATATTCTGGATCACTTCCAGTCTTAATATTTTCCGGATCTAATGGCTCTCCTAAAAAACAATGTTCAATTCCATCTGAGTATTTTCGACTGAATAGGTATCTTATTATTTTTATATTTAAATTTACTTCTTCTAATGCTTCACGAATTACAGCTTCTTCCAGATTTTCTCCATTTTCTACTCTTCCGCCAGGAAGAGTCCAAAACATTTTATTAGGTTCAATAATATTGTATATCATTGCAATTTTACTTTCATAAATTATTGCTGCTATTACTCTTTTTCTATCCATACTTAAAATACCCTCTTATATTTTATCAATTTCATTTTTAATTTTTTGTTGATTCCCGTATAACCATTTTAACATTTTTTCTGCTGTTTTTATTCCTTTCATATTTTTTTGTTTAATATAAAAATCTATATATTTTAATTCGTTTGAATAAAGAACATAAACTATACCTTTCTTTTCATTTTCTGTTATTTTTATAATACTATTATATGCTTTAATTATCTGATAAAATATTTTGAACCATTTATTTATATTTATGTTGTCATCAATTTTATCACATAAAATATTTGCAGAACAATAACATACATCATATATTCTAATCCCATATGTTAATAATTCCAAATCAATAATTCCAGATATTTTACCGTTTTTAAACAAGATATTTTTTGTATGAATATCTTTATGAATAATTTGTTTTGGTAAATCGTTATATAATGAAATAAAGTTATGCTTAAAGTCATCTATTAACATAGAAATAAAATTAAAATCAATAATTGTTTTATTATTTAATATTGTATTATACACATTATTTATTATATTTTCAGTTATATCCATATTTTTTAAGTTATATTTCTCTTTTTCTCTAATAATAGAATGAAAAGAAGCGATTGTCTTCCCTATTAACTCTGCTTGTATTAAATAGTTATCGTTATAATATTCATTAATATGTTTCCCATCTATAAAATTAAACAGAACATGTATTTTCTCTTTATTTTCTATATAATATTTTCCTTCTTTAGTTAAAATAGGACTTTCAATTTGAAATTCAATATTTTTATCATTAAAATGATAGTTTTCATATATATTTTTATTAGAATAATTTTTAGATTTCAAGATGTAATAATTTCCTGTTGTTTCTATTTTATAAATATTTTTCTTCAATTCTGTATATGAAAGAATTTCGGCTATATCCCAATTTTTTAATAATTTGTATATCATTTATATACTCCCAATATATATTTCTGTATCATAATTATATTTAACTATTCCATTATTATTATATTTATTAAATATTATTTATATCTTATTATATATTTCTTTATATTCTGATGTACCTTTTTCCGGAGCATAAGGATAAGAAAATATTCCATCTATCACATCATTGAAATCATTATCCGCATAATTTTCAATAACAACTTTTTTATAAAATATTTTAAATGTATTTATTATGTCATTTTCTGATAATTTGTTATGAATCGTTTCATTTTTATTAATAATATTACTAAATATATTATTAATTTCTTTTTGGAATATCGTTTTCGCATTACTTTTATTCCATAATAAAATCAATAATCCATTATCTTTTAATATTTTTCTAAATTCCATTAATGCTTTTATTGTATCAAACCAGTGAAATGCTTGTGCAACAGTAATGATATCAATGCTTTTATCTGGTAATCCTGTATTTTCTGCGGTTCCATTCATTGAATGATAATTACTATATTTACCAAATAATGAATCAGTCATTTTTCTCATATTTTCATTTGGTTCTACAGTATATACTTTATTACCATTTTCCAGAAATATTTTTGATAATTTTCCTGTACCAGAACCAATATCGGCGATTATTGTATTTTTTGAAAAATCAAAACTTAATAAATAATCCAAAATAATTTTTGGATATTCTGGGCGAGATTTTTCGTACTTTTCTGCTCTATCAAAATATTTCCTAATATCTTCATTCATACTTTTATCCTTCATTCAGCCACAGTATAGACTGGGGTTTATTATTTACACCCATACATTTCACCTGCTTTATATCCCATTGCCATGGATGAAATAACCCCTTGAGCAAGACCTGTACAATCGCCAATTGCAAAAACATTATCAGCAATTTCAAAAGAGCTATTTATTATTTTAATTTCACCCCAGATATTTTCTATTTCAGGACCATATACATATATTTCTTTTAGAAGATTATCTAAATCAATCTTATTAAGGTCTGCGATAATGTTAAAAATATCCATAGAAAATTTAATTATGCTTTTAAACTCAAATTCGTGAAAAAATTGCGATAACTCAGAATTGTTTGATACAAATAAAGAATTCCCAATGGGAATTCGTTTAAAATTATGAATAGTCATTTGATCTATACGAGAAACAATTTCTTTGTAGGTTATAATTTTTTTGAGGTTTTTATAGAGTACTGCAAAATTTCCATAAGCCATATTTTTTATCATATCACCTTCAGCATTAACAGAGATATGCCCATCTATATTTAAAAATTCATCATATTGTAAAAAGTCAACACGTCCTCCGTTATGACTATTACTGAAACAAAACGTCTCAAGTTCTGCTTCTGGCGTTTGAAGTTTTACTTTAAAATCTGGATGTAAGGAGGATATTATATTGAGATATTTTGATGGTATCATATATCTAATACCAAAATTAGCATTTTCTTTTTTTCTTAAAATTCCATTTGCATTAAAAAAGTTTTGCGTTTGATTAAAACCACGTCTTCCAGTTGCCAAAAAGATACTCTTGAACTTAATAGTGTCATTTCCACGTATTGTCAATGTTTTATTTTTAATATCAATATTATGTTCAATATCAATAAACTGGTTAGTAAATATTTCTACATCATTTTCTACCAATGTTTTATATATTTCATTAATGAATAGTGAATGTTCTTTTTCATTTGAGAGATGAATTGGATATTTGTATAAAACCATTTCACAATTACGTGATATTATTGAACGTTCCAGTAAATTGATGTTCTCTATTAGTTTTGGATAAACCAAATCAGGTTTTTTAATTAAATCACAATATAAAGACCAAATAATTTTACAAATTCTTTTGTATTCATCATCTCCCATAATTTTTGCCAATCGCTTACCCGATGGAGGAAAGCTGAGTTTTGATGCATGAAAGGGCAAAAAGCATCCACCAAAACCTGTAATTGTTTCGCAATTTTCACATTTTTTACATTGTGATTCTGTTGGTAAACTACATATACTTTTATCTCTGCTACTACCAGCCTCAAATAATGCAACCTTTAGTTTAGAATTATTTTTTACTAATGAATATGCCGCAGATAATCCTGCTGGACCAGCACCAATAATTACAACATCAAACAATTTTCATTACCTCATTTTATATTAAATTAGATTCTTTATTTCTTATAAAACTTATTCCGGACAGCTAAAACTTCTGCAAACAGGAATTAAAAAATTACATTTATATCCCAAACTTTTTTCTGCACAAGGACACCGTTTTACATTGCTTGATTCAAGATGTTCAACTTTTCTGATGTCAACAATATGTTTTTCTGGATTTTGTTGTGCTAATATTCCGCAGCATGCTGCTGCTTTTATTCCATCTTGCTCAAGAAAAACATGCAGTTTATGTGCTTTAATACACTGTGGGCGATAGGTATCCAGCTTCCATTTGACATATTCTTCTTTAGTAACAAGAATAGCAGGTACCCTGCCGCCCACTTCTCTTAATTTATTTCTTATTTCTAAAAATGAATCTTCATTAATATGGGGCATTTCTGTTATTGCACCATCAGGTGATCCAAAATGAAAACGGATTTTTTGAGCACCGTACGATAAAAAATATTTTTTAAAATTAAAAAAGTCATCATTTGCTGTCAATGGCCAAATATTTGTTGATATACTAAAAGGAACTTTTATTTCATTACAACACATCATACTATCAACAATGTTTTGTAATGATATATTACATCCCCGTAACATACGAAGTTTTTTCTCATCAATTGAATCAACAGAAATATTTATTGAAACAGATTCAGGATTAATACCATTCATAATTTCTTTAATTATTTTTGCACCGCCAATACCAGAAGTAAACATAACTATACTTTTTTTAAGGGATTGAAGATATTTTGCTGCTTCATTACAAAACTGCGGATCAACAGATATATCCGGATTTCCATATAATATGACAGACTTCAAGTTTGGTAATAGGGATACCATTTCAATAACTTGCTCTATTGTCCCTTGATATTTTGGTTTACCTAATGCATCATAAGTTCCTAAAAAACATCCAGGGCAATTACAAGTACAACCCTTTTGTCCGTAAGTACCAGTAACGATCTTTGCCACTGTAATATTATTTAAAACATTGTTTTTTTGCATATTATTACTCCTTAGTTAATATTTATCTTTCACAGTATCTTTATTTACTTAGCGCCCATCCTTTATACGAATATCCCAAAGAATTCCACCGTAGGCATATTCTACCTTCCGCTCTATCTCTCTATGTGAATTAAGCCAATTAAATATTTTTTCTGTTTCTTCTGGTGTTTTATGATGACACCTATTTGCAAATTCTTGTGCTTTTTCCCATGTAGGTACAATTACTTCTGTATGAGACTCTACAAAGTAGTTTGTTTCAGGACGATAACCCATTAACCAAAGAATATTAAAAAGAGAGTAGAAGCCAGTTCCATTATGATGAGATTTATAATGTTCTCCAAAAATATCATAACAAATTGCTTTTATAAGACTATCATTCACACTTACAAAATTTGAACAATAGCACCATGAATGACTCATCTTCATTAGTTTATTAATTGATTCCAAAGAACAAATCGCACCACTTATACAAGAAAATGCTAAATCAAAGGCTCCTGTAAGTCCCATGCTATCAATATCTATATTTTCAAAATCATATTCACAAAATTCTACATTATGTATTCCTTGAATTTTTGCAACATCGCGACCATATTGAATAAAACGATTTGAATAATCTATACCCATTGCGTATTTTGCAGTTTTAGCAAATTCTATTACAAAAAGACCTGGACCGCATCCAATATCAACAACAGAACATTTCGAGTTTATCAAATCGTTTTGTTTTAAATAATTTGATGTTGCACATACTCTATGATGAACCCAAGGCTTACCTTTTTCCTCTGAAACGAATTCAGAAATCCAATTGTCGGCTATATCTGCCCAAAACACTTTTGAATTTGCGGATTTACCAGCCTCTGATAATTGCCAAAGGTTATTGAAATCGTCTATAGTATGTTTTACAATCATATATATTCCTCTCTTTTATTTTATTTAGAACATATGGTATTAATTCGTTTTTATCCTCAGGATATGTTATATCCTCAGGAAATGTATCAAAAAATTGCACATAATCAATTTCACTTTCTGGGATATTACCAATATTATCAATACTTGCAAAAAATACCTGAGCGTTTGATAATGAAAAACTATAATCACAAATAGGAATGATGCTGAAATTTATTGCTCCTGTTTCCTCATATAACTCTCTTTTTGCTGCATCTATTGTTGTCTCACCAAGTTTGATACCCCCTCCGGGTAACTCCCAGGTAATTCTATCTTTATGTTTGCATAATACCCATTTATAATTAAAACGAGCAAATATAACAACGAATTTATAATCCGTCAATTTACCTATGTCATATACTGAACAATGCAAAATTAATCTCCAAATTGACTAGTGTGCTTTTTTCCATTCTAAAACGATTTTACGATTTAGTGCTGCTACCTTACAGAAGTGCTCGTTAATTTTTAGAAAATTACCATCAGGATCCTCATTACCATTGCGAACCATGCACATCGCACAGAAATTTCTATCTATACATTCAAGGCATATTGGGAAATCTTTTTTACGCAAGCTACGCAAATACATGACCTTGGATGAGTTTTCCCAAATCTCACGTAGTGGGGTTTCTTTTAAATTGCCACAAACATAGCTCTGCCAACCAGAGCAAGGATAGACATTACCATTTGCCACCATGCACAGAGTATCAATACACACACCACAAATTTTGTCTTCGGAAATATCCCGAACATTGATAGCATCGATATTTGCACCTAGCAATTCCATCCTATATTCTTGATCGTTGTCAAGAACATCATTTATAAGTTTTTCCGTCTCATCAATAGAAAGTCGGTTTTCCAAATTTTCGACACAACCGTCGTAGCGTGCCATCATTATGAAGTCAGATACCGTGCGACATTTGTTCTCTCGTGCCCACTTCATTACATCAATATAGCAATTTTTGTTTTGTTTCATGGTGGGACAGCTTATTTGCAATGGTATATTGTTTTCAATCAACTTCAGAATTGAGTTTTTCGTTTTTTCAAAAGAGCCAGGAAGTTTCGTAATACCATCGTGTATTTCTGGTTTCATACTGTACAGCGATACCTGAACACTAGAAAGGCGGTTTGCCTTCATTTCTGCAATTATTTCGTCGTTAAGAAGGGTGAAGTTAGAAAGAATGTTGATAGAAAAATCATATTCCTTTGCTTTACTCAAAAAATCGCAAAACATTGGATGTAACATCGGTTCACCACCAGATAGAGTTAAACTGAGTAATCCCATATTTCTACATTGGTCAAGCACGTCATAAAAAAAATCTGGAGCAATATCTTCGAGTTTATATTTGTGTGGAATATAACAATGAATACAACGCTCGTTACAACGACTTGTAAGCTCTATTTGGAATGAAGCTAAATGCGGATTATCCTTGAAATTTTCATTAAGAAATTCTTGGGTAGTTTTGTTCACACGTTTAATTCCAGGGGTAAAATCGGTTCTGACAGTTTTAGGATTCAACGTAGAATACGAAAAGCGTGTATCTTTTCTGTCAAGTTCCTCTTCCGTTTCGCCAGAGACTATGAAGCCATCCTCTTCTAACATGGCATAAAATTCTGCAGCATCTTTTTCTAATGTATTTATATCAACGTCAATAAATGTTCGTGCAATTTTCACAGCAAGCACTTCTATACTCTGACCTTTCCGAGAAAGCACTTCGAGAAAAACAGCTCCTGCTAGATCGACGACACGGTCACTTAAGTCGCTTTTATTCATAATATATCCCACGTCATCGTAGCGGCGAATAAAGGTATCGAATTTTTGCCGATAGAGCATTTTACTCCTTATTTTAAATTCTGTTTTTCAAGAGAACAGAAAAAACTCTTTTTCTCAGAATAAATTACGGTTTCATTTCGCAGTTTTGACACCACCATCTGTTTTCAGCTGGACAACCCGCTGCAAATGATCCTTGCTTGCTGTTTTGTGCAAGTACCTGAGGTTTGCTGTAAGTCATTTTTTTCTCCTTTTCTAGAATATACCCGCTCAACAAGCAGTCTTTTTATTAGTATGCTAAATACTTATTTATATTTGGCATTATTAGTTTAAAAACTAAACTAATTATTTTAACTTCAACTAACAAAAATATCTGATTTAACTTAAGTATTAATAATATATCTATCATTCATTACCATATCGTGTGTTTCTATATATTGATTTTTTGCACGCGAGTAGTCCGAAAAATTTCTTCGAAATATTTCTTCTGCCTCTTTATAAGTGGAATAGTATTCCGTTCTTGTGAACCCATTAGCATTATGAACCATACTACCTTCGGGCATAGATTCTCCCTGTTCCTCTTTAAGTACCATCCAGCCTTCTGCACCACCATTTGCGGTATAGTTATGACACGAATCAAAAACATAATAAACCATTTTAATATCCTCCTAGTAGATATTTATATTTTTTAAAACCTATGGGTAACATTGCCATTAATGTCTCTAATGTCTGCCATAATTTGCTCCTTGAAATAGTTCTTCTATTTTTACTTTTGTAAAATATTTTATGAAAACATCTAATTTAACCTAGTTATCAACAATACATTTATCATTTCCTACCATATCGTGCGTATCTATATAAAAATTACGTCCATTCAAATATGCCATAAAATTCGTTTGAAAAAAATCTTTTGCCTCTTTATAAGTGGAAAAGTATTCCATTCTTATGAACCCATTAGCGTTATGATTCAAACTACTTTTTGGCATAGATTCTCCCTGCACTTCTTTTAAATACATCCATCCTTCTGCGCCGCCACCCGAGCGGTCATTATGACATGAATCAACAACATAATAAACCATTTTAATATCCTCCTATAGATATTTATATATTTTTAAAACCTATGAGTTACAGAATCACCAATGTCTCTAACTTCATTATCATTCAATCTGCTGACGACCCTATCAGAAACATCTCTGATTTCATTACCGTTTATTCTATGGGTAACACTATGGGTTTACCCCCCTCCGGTATACACAAAGATAAGCACAAATTACAATGTAAGGAGAGGAAAAATGGCAAAGAAAATGAAAGAAAGACGACAGTACACACAGGAATTTAAAACAGAAGCGGT